>NZ_MUXF01000016.1:27046-31171 GCF_003063295.1 Arcobacter lacus | reverse complement strand
AAAAATCTTAAATATTTAAAAGAGAATAAAATAAAGTTAGTTCACTCAACATTTAGTTTAAATGAAAAAATTGAAGCTTTAAGTATAGAAGAACTTGTACAATTAAATCCAAAAGATATAGATATTATTTTTTTAGCAACAAAATCTATGAGTACAGAAAATATCTCTTTAAAATTAGAAGAGTGGACAAAAAATAAAAAAGAGATACCATATTTTATCTCTTTACAAAATGGTGTTGAAAATGAAGATATTATGTGCGAACATTATAATAAAGAGTATGTTATTGGTGGATTAACAAGACTTATTGCAGCTCATACAATAACTTTAGGTCATGTGGAATCAACAGGAGAAGTTCAAACTATTTTAGGAGCAATGTATCCAACAAAACAAAATCAAGAATTTTTAGAAAATCTAAAAAAAGAGCTTGATAAAACTGATACGACTACATTTTTAAGCCAAAATATTAAACTTGAGCTTTGGAATAAACTTATTATTAACAATGGTCTAAATGCAATTTGTGCACTACTTGGTGAAAAAACAGGTACTTTAATAAATGATAAAAAAGTTTCAAAATTAATTCATGGACTTATGAGTGAAACAGCACTTGCTTCAAAAGTTGCAGGAGTTGATATAACTAAAGAGAATGTAGATAAGATGTTTGAACTTATGACAAAGTTTGAATCAATTAAACCTTCAATGTTAATTGATTTGGAAAAAAATAGAGATTTAGAACTTGAAGATATTTGTGGAGTTGTTATAAAAAACTGTGAAAAACAGAATTTAGATGCACCATATACTAGAGCAGTTTCAACTATTTTAGAGTTTTCTTATAATAAACAAAGAAATATCTAATGGTTTTTATAAATAGAATTTCAGGTGTATTAATATTTTTCTCTTTTATTACCACAATTTATGCTTATTTTTTTCAAAATGATTTTTTGATAGTATCAGGAATTTTAGCTTGGTTTTCATCAGCTTTACTTTTTTTTACTTTAAAACATAAAAAAATACTTTTAATATTACTTAGTTTATCTTTTTTTGCTTTTTTGTTCAGTTATATAAATGGCTTTAAAATAGACTTTATAAAAGCTTTTACAGTAAATCAATACCTTTTAACATTACTTATTGCCGTTGGATTTTTAAAACTTATAGCAACCCCAAGAAAAGAGAAAAATCAACTCTTACCAAAAGGTAAACAATCATTTATAAAAACTTATTTTAGTGTTCATCTTTTTGGTTCAGTTATAAACATCTCTTCTTTATTATTAGTTGCAGATAAAATGTACAAAAAGTCTCCTTTAAATCCCGCTCAGATAGTACTTCTTACAAGAGCATTTGCTAGTGATGCTTATTGGTCACCTTTTTTTGTAGCTTTTGCAGCAGCTATTACTTATGCACCAAATTTACAAACATATACGATAATATCTTTTGGAATATTTTTAGCAATTACTGCTTTTGTAATTACTTATTTTGATGTGACAAAAGATAAAAAATTTAATATTGATGAATTTAATGGCTATCCACTATCTTTAGAAACTTTATATCTACCAATAATTTTAGCAATATTTGTACTAACGACTCACTATTTTTACCCTACTTTAGAAGTTATAGTTTTAATTTCAAGTTTTTCTATTTTAATGACATTTTTTATTTTACCATTTAAAAAAAGTTTTCTTGAAGCACTAAAGATTTTAAAATATCATATTATTGACGAACTTCCTAAAATGAAATCAGAAATATCTCTATTTTTAGTTGCAGGATTATTTGGAATTTTAATTGGTTCTGTTTTAACTGGATTAAATTTTACTTTACCATTTGAAATTTTTGATTATAAAGTTGCTTCACTTTTACTTCTTATTTTTATACTTTTAGCTTTTATTGGTATTCATCCAATTATTACAATAGCAATAATCGGTGATTTTTTTATAAATTCAAATCATACTTTATTAGCTATGACATTTTTAATGGCTTGGTCAACAACTGTTTCCACTTCACCAATTTCTGGATTAAATTTAACAATAGTTGCAAGATATAACTGCAGTGCAAAAGAGATATTTATGTTAAATATTTTTTATGCTTTAAAGATGTATATTGTGTGCGTTATTTGTCTATTTGTTTTATCAAAATACTTAAATATTTAAAAGGTTTTTTTATGTTATTTTTTGCTTTATTATCAAAAATTTTTCCCTTATATATTAATATTATATTAGGATTTATCTCTTCAAAATATCTAAAAATCAGAAGAGATTATATAGCTTTTTTATTAGTTTATATTCTAGCTCCAATTGTAATATTTTTTGCAACATTATCTTTAAAATTAAATTTTCAACTACTATTTTTGCCAATATTTGTATTTTTATTTGGTTCAATAATTGCTTTTTTTGTTTTAAAAAAATATAAAAAACAATGGGATGATAGCAGTATAAATACTCTCGCTTTCACTTGTGGAACTGGAAATACAGGATATTTTGGAATTCCTTTAGCAATGCTTTTATTAACTCCACATGATTCAAATATATTTATTTTTGCTACATTAGGTTCTCTTCTTTATGAAAATACAACTGGATTTTACGTAACAGCAAAAGGAACTTTTACAACAAGACAATCAATTATGAAAATAATAAAACTTCCTTTGATTTATGCTTTTCTTGCAGGAATTATTTTAAATATTTTAGGTTTTAAAATACCACAATTTATAATTCCTAGTTTTGAAAATTTAAAATGGGCTTATGGAATACTTGGAATGATGATGCTTGGAATGGGAATGATGGGATTTAATCTAAAAAAAGATATTGATAAAACTTATTTAAAGATTGCCTATTTCTTCAAATTTATTTTTTGGCCAGCTTCGATTCTATTTATAATACTCGTTGACAAAAATTTTATAGGATTTTTAGATGCATCTATATATAAAGTTTTATTTTTATTTTCTATCGTTCCACTTGCAGGAAATACTGTGACTTTAGCCGTATTATTAAAAGCAAAACCTCAAAAAGCAAGTTTTACAGTACTTTTAAGTACTTTAATTTCAGTTATATTTATTCCAGTTTCTTTGATTATTTATGAATGGTTGTTTTGAGAAAATAGTTTAGTTAAAGATTCTTTGTGCTTTCCAATAACTATTTTTGAAATAGTCACTATCAAGTTCAGAAATAGTTACACCAATTTTTGTTGAAGCATGCATAAATTTTCCATCTTCAAGATAAATTCCAACATGATTATTTCTTTTAGTCTTGAAAAATACCAAATCACCCATCTTAAGTTCATCCTTCTTTATAGAAGTTCCAACTTTTGATAAAGAAACAGTGTCTCTTGGCATACTTAAACCAAAACCTTGTTGAAGTACTTTTTGCACAAAACCAGAACAATCAATTCCACTTTTTGAAGTTCCGCCAAGTTTGTATCTAGTACCTTTCCATTGATTATAAACACTAAAAAGACCTTCATTTATTTTATCTTTTTTAGTTATGTAATTTTGGTGTGTTAATTCATCAAAGAAATTACTCTTTTTAGGTGATTTTAAATACATTTCACCATAATTATTAGTATTAGAAGCACTATAAGAAGTATTAGGATAATTACCCATATCAACTACTTCTTCACTAGTTTTATATGAACAACCTGTGAATAAAAAGGAAAAAGTTACAGTTAAAAAAAATATATTTTTAAATTTCATGACTTTTCCTTTTATTTTATTATCTATTTTTTAATTTTAAGTGTCTTGGATTATATAAAAAAAAATTTTAATTGTCAAGATTGACTATTTATATAGCCTTCTAACCTTTTATAATCAAGAATTTTTATATAACCTTTTTCATTTTGCACAATATTTTCTTTTTTTAATTTAGCAATTTTTCTAGATAAAGTTTCAGGAGTTATATTGAGAATTTGGGCAATCTTTACTTGTTTTAAATTCATCAGAATTGATTCATTATCATATAAAAACTTAGCAATTTTTTCTATACTATTTAGACTAATATTGTAATTAATAAAATTTTCTAATGCTTTTATTTTTCTTGTTAAAGATTTTATAAAAAACATAGAAATTTCAGGTTTTAATAAAAACTCCTTTTTAAACTTTTCATAATCTATTAATAAAACTTCAGCATTTGTTTCAAAAGAGCA
>NZ_MUXF01000016.1:0-26876 GCF_003063295.1 Arcobacter lacus | reverse complement strand
TTCATCACCTTTATAGAATAATATTTCATTTTTATTAAAATATTTTTTAATAGAAATTTCTTTTAATCTTAATAAATCTTCTTCTTTTAGAAAATTAAAAAATTTTAAATCACTTAAATCTATTTGCTTTGCCATTTTGTCTCTTTATATTGATTATTATCAAGGTTTATATTTGTATTTTATGTAAAAATACTGAAAACTAACTAAAGTATTAATATGACAAAAGAAAAATATGAATCAGAGATACATACATTAAAAAAATTTTATGAACTTTTTTGTAAAGATAAACATACTAATCTAAAAAATAAAAATATTACTTTAAAATATAAGGATGCTTCTTATTCTTTAAATTTTTATTTATGTGATGAATGTTTTGAAGCGATAAATTACTCTTTCGATAGATTGCAAGTATGTCCACATGAGATAAAACCTCGTTGTAGAAACTGCCAAAATCCTTGTTATGAAAAGCAAAGATGGAAATATATTGCGAAAGTTATGAAATATTCTGCAATAAAATTGTCTTTAAGTAAAGTAAAGTCGAAGATTTTTAAGCTCTTTGATTAATTACCAAGTTATCTCTTCTTTTCCTAAACTTTTTAAAATTTCATTTGTTTTTGAAAAATGTTTACAACCAAAAAAACCTCTATAAGATGAAAGTGGACTTGGATGAGGAGAAGTTAAAATATGATGTTTTTTCTTATCAATTAATTTTGATTTTGAAATAGCTGGACTTCCCCATAAAATAAAAATGATATTCTCATTATTATCACTTATAAATTTGATAATATTATCTGTAAATATTTCCCAACCAAGATTATGATGTGATTTTGGTTTTGATTCTTCTACAGTTAAAATTGTATTTAAAAGTAATACTCCTTGTTTTGCCCAAGATGTTAAATCACCATCTTCACAAATAGATTTTTTTCCTAAATCATCATTTATCTCTTTTAAAATATTCATCATTGAAGGAGGATTTTTTATGTTGCTTGGTGTTGAAAAAGATAAACCTTGAGCTTGTCCAAAACCATGATAAGGATCTTGTCCTAGAATTACTACTTTTAAATTATCCAACTTTGTAAGAGAAAAAGCTTTAAAAATATTTTGTTTTTCTGGAAAAACCACTGATGTCTCATATCTTTTATCTAACTCTTCTTTCAATTTTCCATAATATGCTTTTTGTTGTTCATTCTCAATAATATCTTTCCAAGTCATAAATAAAGCTCCAATTTTTTTAAATAAAAAAAGCTAAGGTATAAAAACCTTAGCTTTAAAAGATCATATATATTTGATTATAAAACTGGTGATTTAATAACCATCATTTTTTGATTTTGCATTTCAGCCATAGAATCAGGAATACCACCTAATCCTAAACCTGAAGTTTTTGCTCCACCAAATGGCATCCAATCAACTCTGAATGCTGTGTGATCATTTACCATAACAGCTGTTGCATTTAATCTTTTTACAGTTTTTAAAGCTGTATCAATATTTTTTGTAAATACTGCTGCTTGGAAAGAAACATCAAGTTGATTTGCTCTTTTTATAGCTTCATCTAATGTTTTATATGGATATACAACCACAACTGGTCCAAAAATCTCTTTTTGAGAGATAATTGCATCATCACTTGGATTGAAAAGAACTGTTGGTTCAAAACAAGAATCTGAAATTCTTTTTCCTCCAGTTAAAATTTTTCCACCTTTTGCCACTGCATCATTAACCCACTCTTCAACTCTATTTACTTCGTTGTGATTGATTAATGGACCAACTTCAGTTTTAGGGTCTAATTGGTTACCAACGATTAGTTTTGAAGCTTTTTCTGCTACTTTTGCTGCAACAGTATCTGCAATTGATTCATGTACAAAAATTCTTTGAACAGAAACACAAACTTGACCGGCATGGTAGAAACCACCTTTTACAAGATCTGGAATCATAGCTTCAATATCAGCATCTGGCTCAACGATAACAGGAGCAACTCCTCCATGTTCTAATGCACTTCTTGTTCCTGCACTAGCTTTTGAGTTTAAGTACCAACCAACAGGTCCTGAACCAATAAATGAGAAAAATGCTGTTTTTGGGCTAGTAACTAAAAGTTCTCCACCTTGTCTATCACAAACTACTGCTTGTGCCCAACCTTCTGGAAGTCCAGCCTCTTTTAATAATTCAACTAATCTAACAGCAGACATTGGAGTTTGAGTTGCTGGTCTAATAATAACTGGACAACCAACTGCAAGTGCAGGAATTACTTGGTGAATTGCTAAATTTAATGGGTGGTTAAATGCTGAAATTGATACAACTACTCCAATTGGTTCTTTCATAGTATAAGCAATTCTATTTGTACTTGTTGGAGTATGTCCCATTGCAATTTCATGACCTTCTTGAAGACCAATTTGTTCAATAGCAATTTTAACTCCATTGATAGCTCTTAGTACTTCTACTTTTGAGTCCATATATGGTTTTCCACCTTCACTTGCGCAAAGAATTGTTAACTCTTCAACTTGTGAAGACATAATCTTCATCAAGTTTTCTAAAATTTCCACTCTTTTATATTTTGGAATCCAGTTATCAACATCTAAAAATCTTTCATATGCAGTGTCAATAGCTTTTTGTACTCCTTCAACTGTAGTGAATGGAACAGATCCTACAACTTTACCGTCAAATGGCGATGTAACTTCTATTTTACTCATAGCTTATCCTTTTTAAATTTTTATATTAAACAAGTTTTAGTTGCTAAAAGCTCATTTAAAATTGAGTGATTTAAAGAGTAATCAACCGCTAAGTCAATTAAATGAACACCTTTACTATTTACACATTTCTCTAAAGTTTCTGCAAATTCAGCAACAGAAGTTGGTCTATAACCTTTTGCTCCATAAGCTTCCGCATATTTAACAAAATCTGGATTTTCTAAATCTAAACCAAATGTTTCAAATCCCATACCAGTTTGTTTCCATTTAATCATTCCATATGCATTATCATTTAAAATAATTACTGTTAAATCAAGTTTTAATCTAACTGCTGTTTCCATTTCTTGTGAATTCATCATAAATCCACCGTCACCACATACAGTAACTACTTTTCTATCTGGATTTATCATTTTTGCTGCCATTGCAGAAGGAAGTCCAGCTCCCATAGTTGCTAGTGCATTGTCTAATAATAATGTGTTTGGTTTTGCACATCTATAATTTCTAGCAAACCAAATTTTATAAACACCATTATCTAATGTTAAAATATCATCAGCTGCTAAAGTTTGTCTAATAGCTCTTACTGCTCTTTGTGGTAAAATTGGGAATCTATCATCACCAAAATATTTAGATAATCTAGTTCTAATTTCATCTGCTAATCTAACATAATAATCAAAATCCCAATGAGCTTGTTTTGAAATTTTGTCTGTAAATTTAGTAATATTTCCAGCAATGTCACCAATAACATCCATTTGAGGGAAATATGTGTCATCAACTTCACTTGGGAAGAAGTTTACATGCATAACTTTTGTTGCATCTGGTTTATTTTCCATAAAGAATGGTGGTTTTTCAATAACATCATGTCCAACATTAATGATTAAATCAGCTCTTTCAATTGCACAGTGTACAAAATCATCTTTTGATAATGCAGCAGTTGATAAACACAATGGATGATTTTCATCAACAACACCTTTACCCATTTGAGTAGAGAAGAAAGGAATTCCTGTTTTGTTTACAAAATCAGTTAAAGCATTTCCAATTCTTGTTCTATTTGCTCCAGCTCCAATTAATAATAATGGTCTTTTTGCTTTTTCAATCATAGATACAGCATCAGCAATCACATCATCAACAGCTACAGCATATTTGAAAGATTGTACAGGATAGATATTAAATTCTACTTCTTCTGCTGCAATATCTTCAGGTAATTCAATATGAACTGCACCTGGTCTTTCAGTTGTTGCAATTTTAAATGATTCTCTAACCATAGAAGGAATGTTATTTCCATTTACAACTTGTTTTGTATATTTAGTCATTGGTCTCATCATTCTAACGATATCAATGATTTGAAATCTACCTTGTTTAGATTTTTTAATTGGTTTTTGACCAGTAATCATCATCATTGGCATTCCACCAAGTTGCGCATATGCAGCACTTGTTGCGAAGTTTGTTGCACCAGGGCCTAAAGTTGATAAACATACTCCAACTTTTCCAGTTAATCTTCCATAAGTTGCAGCCATAAATCCTGCACCTTGCTCATGTCTTGTTAAAATTAATTTAATTTTTGATTCTCTAAGAGCATCAAGAAAATCAAGATTTTCTTCTCCAGGAATTCCAAAAATATACTCAACACCTTCGTTTTCTAACGCTTTAATAAATAATTCTGATGCGTTCATTTTGTTTTACTCCATCTTGTATTTTATAAAATTTATGAATAATCATATTCAATATATAGTTAATTTATCTTAATCCATACGAACATTATTCTCAAAAAAATATATTATGTATAGTTAATCTACACTTTATAATTATTTTGGAAAATCTTTAACATTATAACCATATTAATACATATAGTTTAGATTATATTAATAATATTTTAAATATTATAAGTTAACATTAACAAAAGGTTACACTATGAAAAAAATTATCCTTGTTTTGGCGCTTATCTTATTACCTCTTATATATTTAACTGTTACGAATTACAACAATATTCCAAAACTCGATGAAAATGTGAAAGAAAAATGGTCTCAAGTTCAAAATCAATATAAAAGAAGAGCTGACTTAATTCCAAATTTAGTTGAAACAGTAAAAGCGTATGCAAATCATGAAAAAAATACTTTAGTAGAAGTTACAGAAGCTAGAAGTAAAGTTTCACAAATTACTTTAAATGAAAATACACTAAATAATCCTGAACTTTTACAACAATTTGAAAATGCACAATCAAATTTAACAAGTGCCTTATCAAAACTTATGGTTGTAGTTGAAAAATATCCTGAACTAAAAGCAAATGAAAATTTTTTAAGTTTACAATCACAACTTGAAGGAACTGAAAATAGAATTTCAGTTGCTAGACGAGATTTTATTGAAGCTGTAAAACTTTATAATCTAGAACTTAGAACAATGCCGGGAAAACTTGTAGCAGCAATTGCTCATCCTGAAGCTAAAATTAAAGAGACTTTTAGTGCAAGTCCAACAGAGCAAGATGCTCCAAAAGTAAAATTTTAATGATTTTAACAAATAAAGAAAAAGAATTAATCTCAAAAGAGATAGAAAATCTTGAAAAATTTACCTCAGCTGAACTTGTAGCAGTTATAACTCAAAGAAGTTCAAATTATAAAAATAATATATTGATGTTTTCTATATCATCTGTTTTTTTATTCTCTTTTTTACTATTTTTTTTCAAAGATGATTTATATATTTTGGAGTTGATTCAATATCAAATCATAATTTTTATAGGAATGAACCTTTTTTTGCAAACATTTCATAATCTATTTATGAAACTACTTTCTAGATTTTATAAAGATAAAATAGCATCTCTTTATGCAAAAAAACAGTTTTATAATTTAGGACTAAACAGAACAAAAACAAAACAAGCTATTATGTTTTTCGTAAGTTTAGATGAAAAATATGTTGAAATTATTGCAGATAGTGAAATATCAAAAAAAATCCCAAATGAATTTTGGCATCAAGTTATCTCAGAATTTACATATGATATTAAAAATGAAGATTTTTTAACTGGTTATTTAAAAGCATTAAAGGCTTCAAAAGCAATATTAATTCAACATTTTCCAATTTTAGAAAATGATACAAATGAACTTCCAAATGAAGTAATCGAGTTAAAATGAAAAAAATTATAATTTTCTTACTATTAATTCTTAGTTTTTTAAATGCAGATATTTCGCAGTATTTTCCAAAACTTGAAGGAAGAGTAATTGATGAAGCAAATTTATTATCACCTGAAGTTAAAAAAGATATCAATAATATTTTAAAAAATGAAGAAAATAAAAGTTCAAATCAAATAGTTGTAGTAATTCTTAATTCCTTAAATGGTTATTCTATTGAAGAGTTCTCTTATCAATTAGGTCGTTTCTGGGGCATTGGGCAAAAAGATAAAAATAATGGTGTTTTGCTTGTAGTTTCTATGAAAGAAAGAGAAATAAGAATTGAAGTTGGATATGGTCTTGAAGGGGCACTAACAGATAAAATATCTCATGAGATAATAAACTACACTATAAAACCCAATTTTAAAGCAAGTCAATATGAACTAGGTATTTTAAAAGCTGTAAATGAAATAATAAAAGCAACTCAAGGCGAATATGTTGCAAAACCAAAAAATACTGATTTTAGTTCATTTTTTAATGTAACTGTACATTTAGGATTTTTTGCTTTAATTTTTGTTTCTATGTTAATGAATGGTATTTCAAGAAAATTGAGAAATCAAGTTTTATATAAAATTACAAACTCTTCAATGTCATCATCATTTTTTGCATTTTTTACTTATGTAGCTTCTCAATCTTTTATCTCGTATAGTCTAGTTCTTGCACTTATTATTTTTGTCGTTGTATTTATTTTTAATTATATAAACACAAAAAAAGTAGATTTTGATAAACTTTCAAAAATTGAATATATAAATAGTTCAAAAAGTTCATCATCATTTGGTAATTTCAATTCTCCAACAAGTGGTGGATTCTCAGGTGGTGGAGGAAGTTTTGGTGGAGGAGGAGCTAGTGGCAGATGGTAAAAAAACACTAATTTTCGATTTAGATGGAACACTTTTAGATTCTATAGAAGATATAGCTGTTAGTATGAATAAAGTTTTGGAAAGTTTAAATCTTCCAATACACAAAATAGAAGATTATAAATATTTTGTAGGAAGTGGTATTGATGTTTTAGTAGAAAATGCTTTAGGAAATCACTCACAAGAGATAAAAGATGAAGCTACGAAAAGATTTAAAATAGAATATGATGGAAAACTACACTTAAAAACTCTTCCTTATAATGGGATTTATGATTTATTGAACGAGTTAAAAAAAATGAGTTATAACATATCAGTTTTATCAAATAAACCACATGAATTAACTGTTTCTTATGTAAATCATTTTTTTAAAGATTATGGTTTTAAAGAGATTCATGGACAAAAAACTAATGTTCCTAAAAAACCAGATCCAATTGCAGCTATAAATATTGCAAAAGCTCTAAATATCCCTTGTGAAGAAATTTATTTTGTAGGCGATACAAAAGTTGATATGCAAACAGCAAAAAATGCTGGGATGAAAGCAATTGGTGTTTTATGGGGTTTTAGAGATGAAAAAGAGTTAAAAGAATTTGGAGCTGATTTTATAGTAGAACACCCACTACATATTTTAAATATTATAAAATAATATTTATTATCTAATATTTATTATTCTTTATTGACAAATAACTTTTTTCTGTTATAATTGATACAAATTTATAAAAAGGATTGAGTATGTCAAAAGTAGTAAAACAATTAAAACAAATTCAAGCAGATGCACATGCATTGTATGTGAAGATTCATAATTTTCATTGGAATGTAAAAGGTATGGATTTTCACCCTGTTCATAGCTATACAGAAGATGTTTATAATCAAATGTCAGAATTATACGATGATATGGCAGAAAGAGTTCTTATTCTAGGTGATAAACCTTATTTAACTATTGATGAGTTAGCAAAAGCAACAAAAATTGAAACTGAAACAAAAGATACTTTTAAATCAAAAGAAATAGTTGAAAAAATTATTGTTGATTTTGAATATTTATTAAAAGCATTCAAAAAATTAAGTGAAACTGCTGCTGAAGCTGAAGATAAAGGAACTGAAGCTTTTGCTGATGAAAAAGTTGCAAAATTCGAAAAAAATTTATGGATGTTAGGAAATATGGTTAAATAATCATCTTTCTGTCTTACTAAAAGAGTTTTTCTCTTTTAGTAAATCTCTTTTTTATTCTTTTTTAATCACTTTAGAAGTAGCTATATGTAAAAATTCAAGCAAAAAAAGAAATTTTATGCAAAAATCAATTAACCACATATATCTCATAATTTTAATCTCCATTTTATCCTCAGTTGCTCCAATGGGAGTTGATACTTATATACCGTCAATTCCAGAGATTGCAAAATATTTTGATGTAAATATTCATAAAATAGAATTATCTCTATCAATATTTTTAATAGGATTTTCTATTGGTCAAATATTTGGGGGACCAATTTCCGATAGGTATGGAAGAAGATTTGGTTCTATTCTTGGGCTTTTAGGTTACGCATTTTTTAGCTTTCTAATAATTTTTAGTTCAACTGTTTACGAATTATGGGTTTATAGATTTTTTGAAGCATTTTTTGGTGGAATCACAGTTGTAAATGCAGCGGCAGCTGTTAGAGATAGATTTAAAGGACAAGAAGCAGCAAAAGTATTTTCTCTTATTGGAATGGTAAGAAGTTTAGCACCACTTTTAGCTCCTGTTTTTGGTGCAATAATCATACATTTTTTTCCATGGGAAGGTGTATTTGTTTTTCTAACAATATATGCTCTAATCATTACATTTTTTATATATAAAGATTTACCAGAAAGTTTTACTTATGTAAAGCAATCTATATTTGAATCATACAAAA
Source organism: Arcobacter lacus (assembly GCF_003063295.1). Taxonomy (NCBI): domain Bacteria; kingdom Pseudomonadati; phylum Campylobacterota; class Epsilonproteobacteria; order Campylobacterales; family Arcobacteraceae; genus Arcobacter; species Arcobacter lacus. The sequence continues at coordinate 18,303 of NZ_MUXF01000016.1, read as the reverse complement.
TAGTTCTAACACATAAATTGGCAATGAAGGCTATGATGGTTTTAGCTTTAAGCTTTGGTGGTTTTTTCATTATTATTTCTAAAACATCATTTATTTATATTGAATATTTTAAAATATCAACAGATTATTTTCCAATATTTTTTGGTATAAACTTTATAATATTGGTATTTATGATTAAGGTAAATGTGAATTTACTAAAAAAATATTTTGCTCTTACTATAATAAAAACAGCCATTTGCATACAAATTTTAGTTGGTTTAATATTTATACTTGTTCATAAAGATTTAACTTTAATAATTGTTATGCTGATTTTAGCATCTTATATGAGTATGATGGCATTTATTTTTGGTAACTGTATGGCACTTGCAATTGAACACTTTTCTAAAAATGCAGGTGTTGCGTCAGGTGTTATTGGTGTATTACAGTTTGGATTTGGAGCTTTAATATCTTCTATTGCATTAAATTTTAGTGATGATGGTTTTTTAGTTATTTCAGTAAGTATTACAATAATTTCAATAATCTCATATTTGATTATTAGAACATACAAATAAAAGGATTTTTTTAATGATAATTAAAAGAAAATATGAAAGGCTAGTTTTTGCTTTTGTAATGAGTTTCATAATGAGCTTTATAATGAGCTTTGTAATTACTTTTATAAATCTTGGTTTTATTGATGGGTTTATATTAATTTGGCTTGAAGCTTGGATAAAAGCATTTTTTGTTGCTTTTCCAGTTATTACTATTATTTCTCCATTGGTAAAATATCTAGTACATAAGTTATTAAAAGATTAGAAAATTTCTAATCTTTTATACTTCTAATTCAAAAAATTCCTCTTCTATTTTTTCATATTTTGCAATAGAACAACTAATTTTCAAAGCATTTTCATAAGATTTAAACTCTTCAAGAAATAACTTTTTCAGTTTTTCTACTTCTGTACTTCTAAAAATAAAATATCCCAAAATATCAGTTTTTCTTTCGCCTGCTTTTTCTATTCCAAAACTATCAAATTTCCAATCAACTCCTTTTGAAAAGAAAAAAACTTCACTAATTCTTTTTTCTAAATCTTCTCTAACTTTATTGTTATACTCTTTTAAATGTATATAAAATGCTACGTTTACATTGTACGGTGATTGAATTAATTCTTCTATTTTTTTATTTTTCATATTATTCCTTTATTTTCATTTTTTAAAATATTTCAAACTATCTTTTAGATACAATCCAAACTTTAATTATAAAATTATTTATTTAGGATTATTTATGGACAGACTTATAAGTAAGGTTTTAAAAAAAGAATTAAGTTTAAAAGGGACTATTCTATCACTATTTTCATTTATTTTAACTATATTAATTGTTATATTAGGTTCTCAACTACTCTATTTTAGCAAAAAAATATCTATTGAAAGTGTAGATTTACAATTAAATGGTTTAGTTCAAAATATACAAACAACTATTAAAAATAATGAGAATGTTAATATAAATATTGTAGATATGTTGAGTTTAATGAATGAAAAAGATCATTTTAATCTTTATATAAATATCTTAAAATCTCATCCACATTTATATGCTGTATATACTGGTTATAAAGATGGTGGTTTTTATGAAATAATCAATTTAAATATTCATAAAAGTTTAAAAGACACATATAAAGCAAAAGATACAGATAGATGGTTACTTATAAAAATATCATCGCCAGCTTTAAATAATAGAGAATTATTTTTATTTGATGATAATCTAAATTTAACTTCTTCAAGAGTTGAAGAGAATAATTATGATCCAAGAAATAGACCTTGGTATCAATCTGCCATTTTAGATGAAAAGACTATAAAAACAGCTCCATATAAATATTCTCATATTGATAATATTGGTATTACTTATGCAAAAGATGTAGATAAAAGTAAAAATGTAGTAGCTATTGATGTATTAACTGATGATTTTGCAACTCTTTATAAAAAGCATATAAATAAAGATTTTGTAAATGTATTTATTTTTAAAAAAGATGGTTTAATTTTATCTTCATCTAAAGAAGATAGCTCTTTGTTTAAAGAATTTTTTGAAAAAAATGAAAAAATAAATGATTTTAAAGAATCAAAGATAATCAATTTAAGTGGAAAAGAATACATAACAAAAATAGTCCAATTTGATACACTTAATAAAGAAGAATTTATTGTAATTTTTGCAGATTATGAAAAAATAATGGAACCATATTTATCTCAAACATTTAAACTATTACTTACTTTTATAATAACTTCTTTTTTGATGTTTCCTATAATTGTTTATTTATCTGGTGTTATAATAAAACCTATTTATAATTTAGTTAAACAAAGTATAAAAATAAAAAATAGAAAATATGAAGAAATTTCTCAAGTTGAAAGTTCTATTCTAGAAATTGCATTACTATCTTCATCTTTTGAAAATATGGCTCAATCTATTAATAGTTATCAAAACTCTTTAGAAGAAAAAGTTAAACAAAGAACAGAAGAACTTTTAGTTAAAAATGCAGAATTATTAAGACTATCTATTACTGACAATTTAACAAAATTATACAACCGTGTAAAATTAGATAAATCTTTACAAGAAGAGATGAATAGAAGCTTACGATATAACACAAATTTTTCAATTATTTTATTAGACATTGATTATTTCAAAAAAGTAAATGATAATTTTGGACATCAAGTGGGTGATGAAGTTTTAATTGAAAGTGCTCAAATTTTAAGCAAAAACATCAGAAATGTAGATATTTTAGGAAGATGGGGAGGAGAAGAATTCCTTGTTATTTGTCCTGAAACAAAAATAGAAGATGCTATAAAAGTTGCTTCACATATAAATGAAGCTATAAAACTTCATAAATTTTCAACTTATCCAAATACTGTTACTATGAGTTTAGGAGTAGCATCTTTTAACAAAGATATTAAAAATATTGATGATATTATTTTAAATGCAGATAAAGCTTTATATCAAGCTAAAGAACAGGGTAGAGATAGAGTTATAGCTTTTTGTGAATAAGAAGTTATTAAGATATTATTAATAATAATAGATTACAATTTCTCAAATTTATTATTTGGGATATTGTGTGTTAAAACAATCAAAATTTCTTATTATTACACTACTTTCTTTACTATTTTTAGGTTGCGAAAATAAATCAAATGATTTTAAAGCTCAACAAGTTGAAGTTGGAATTATTACTTTAAAAGAACAAACTATTGCCTTACAACAAGAATTATCAGGACGAGTAAAAGCAAAATTGGTATCTGAAGTAAGACCTCAAATCAGTGGTATCGTAAAAGATAGACTATTCACTGAAGGAAGCTTCGTAAAACAAGGTGACATTTTATATAAAATAGATGATGCAACTTATAAAGCAACTTTTGATCAAGCAAAAGCAGCACTTGAAAGTGCAAAAGCAAATTTACAAACTGCTCAACTAAAAAGCCAAAGATATGAAGAATTATTAAAAGTTGATGGTATTTCAAAACAAGAAACAGATGATGCAAAAGCTTTATATATTCAAGCAAAAGCTTCTGTTGAAGAAAAAATTGCAGCACTTGAAAGCGCAAGAATTGATTTAGAAAGAACTCAAATAAAAGCTCCTATTTCTGGTTTTATTGGTATTTCAGGTGTAACAAAAGGTGCTTTAGTATCAGCGAATCAAACTGATGCATTAACAACAATAAGAGATAATTCTACTGTTTATGTTGATTTACACCAATCACAAAATGAACTCTTAGCTTTAAAAAAACTTCTTAGCAAAGATAATATAAAAAAAGGAAGTACTGAAGTTACTTTAACTTTAAGTGATGATTCAATCTATCAATACAAAGGCGTTTTACAACTTCAAGAAATAAATGTAGATGAAAATACTGGAACTGTAACTTTAAGAGCAGAATTTCCAAATAGCGAAGGATTATTATTATCTGGAATGTTTGTAAGAGCGACTATTCAAAGTGCAATTGATTCAAAAGCATTTTTATTACCTCAACAAGCTGTATCAAGAGACTCAAAAGCAAATCCTATTATTACAATTGTAAATGAAGATAACTCTACAAAAAAACAACAAATTGTTACAAATAGAACAATTGATAACTATTGGCTTGTAACTTCTGGAATTACATCAAATGATAAAATTATAATAGAAGGACTAAACAAAATAAGTCCAAAATCTATTGTAAAACCAGTTGATGTAACTAATAAATATATAAAAAAAGATTAATAAATGATTGCTAAATTTTTTGTAAATCGTCCAATTTTTGCTTGGGTTATCTCTTTAGTTATTATGATTGCTGGAACAGTATCTCTTTATACACTTCCAGTTGAACAATACCCTGATATTGCACCTCCACAGATAAATATTTCTACAACTTACACAGGAGCATCTGCTGAAACAGTTGAAAATAGTGTTACTCAAATAATAGAGCAACAACTAACAGGACTTGATGGAATGATATACTTTTCATCAACAAGTTCTTCAACAGGAAATGCAAGAATAAGTGTAACTTTCCAACAAGGGACAGATCCAGATACTGCACAAGTTCAAGTTCAAAACAAAGTTTCTTCTATACTTTCAAGACTTCCAGAAGATGTACAAAGACAAGGTGTTAGAGTTGTAAAATCTCAAACAGATTTTTTATTATTAGCTTCTGTATATGATGAAACAAGTAAAGCACAAAAGATAGATATTGCTGATTATTTAGTGAGTAATTTGCAAGATAGTATTGCAAGAATTGATGGAGTTGGAGAAGTTCAAGTTTATGGTGGTCAATATGCTATGCGTATTTGGTTAGACCCAATAAAATTAGAATCTTATAATCTTATGCCATCAGATGTCCAATCTGCAATAACAGCTCAAAACTCACAAGCTAGTGCTGGAAGTTTAGGTGCTTTACCAACTTTAGAAAATCAACAACTTTCTGTTACAGTAACAGCTAGATCAAAATTTAAAGTTGTTGAAGAGTTTGAAAATATTATAATAAAAAGCAATACTGATGGTTCTTTTGTAAAAATAAAAGATATTGCAAAAGTTGAAATTGGTTCACAATCATATAATGTTGTTACAAGTTTAAATGGTTTTCCATCTTCAGGAATTGCAATACAACTTGCAAGTGGTGCAAATGCTGTAAAAACTGCAAATGCTGTAAAAGACTTTTTAGCAAAATCAGAAGCTTCTCTTCCAGAAGGTTATAAAATAGATTATCCAAGAGATTCAACTTTATTTATCAAAGCTTCAATAAAAGAAGTTGTTAAAACGCTTTTTGAAGCCATTTTATTAGTTATTGCAGTTATGTATATTTTCTTAAAAAATTACAGAGCTACACTTATTCCTGCTATTGCAGTTCCAGTTGTAATTTTAGGAACTTTTGGAATTTTAAATATATTAGGATATTCGATAAATACTCTTACTATGTTTGGAATGGTTTTATCTATTGGGCTTTTAGTTGATGATGCTATTGTAGTTGTTGAAAATGTTGAAAGAAATATGAGTGAAAATAACCTTTCACCTAAAGAAGCAACTATTCTTTCAATGCATGAGATAACAAGTGCACTAATAGGTGTTGCAACTGTACTTTCTGTTGTATTTTTGCCTATGGCATTTTTTAGTGGTTCTACAGGAGTTATTTATAGACAATTTTCTATTACAATTATTTCGTCAATGGTTCTTTCTGTTATTGTTGCTTTAACTTTAACTCCTGCACTTTGTGCAACAATTTTAAAACCACACAAAGAACAAGAAGAGAGTAATAAAAAAGGGTTTATTTTTTGGTTTACAAAAAAGTTTGAAGAATTTACAAAAAGATATAAAAATCTACTTCATAAAGTTTTAGAATCTCCTAAGAGATATATGTTCATTTATCTTCTAATTATTGGAATATTAGGTGTCTTCTTTATAAAACTTCCTACAAGCTTTTTACCAAAAGAAGACCAAGGAAGTTTAATGATACGATATAACTTACCAGTGGGAGCAGTTACATCAAGAACAGTAGATATTGCAGAAACTATAAAAAATTACTTTTTAAATGAAGAAAAGAATAATGTAGATAGTGTATTTACTCTTTCTGGTAATAATAGCCAAAGTTCTGGTATGGCATATGTTGCATTAAAAAGTTGGGATTTAAGAAGTGGTTATGAAAATACTTCAGACGTTATAGCACAAAGAGCATCTAAAACATTTTCAAATCCAAGTTCACCTTATTTTATAAGAGATGCAAAAATATTTACTATGAATCCACCAGTTGTTCAAGGTTTAGGTTCAACAGATGGATTTACTTTTCAATTACAAGCAGATGCTACGACATCAAGAGAAAAGTTGGCTCAAGTAAAAGATAAAATCATGGAAGAAGCTCAACAGAATGAGAAAATCGGTTCTATTCGTTCTGATGATTCAGAAGACACACCTCAACTAAAAATTAATTATGATATAGAAAAAGCATTTTCATTAGGATTAGATATAAAAGATATTGATAACACATTAAGTGCTGCTTGGGGTGGTATTTATGTAAATGATTTTATTGATCGTTCAAGAGTAAAAAGGGTTTATATTCAAGGTGATGCTTTTTATAGATCAAAACCTGAAGATTTATACATTTGGAAAGTAAAAAATTCAAATGACACAATGACATCTTTTAAAGAATTTGCTACTACTTCATGGGAATATGGTCCAACACAGCTTACTAGATATAACGGTTTTGCTTCATACCAGCTTGATGGTTCGGCAGCACTTGGAGTTAGTTCTGGAACTGCTATGGACGAAATGGATAAAATTGCAGACGCACAAGCATCTGGAACAATGCATGCTTGGAGTGGAGCTTCTTATCAAGAAAGACTATCATCAGGACAAGCTGGAATATTATATGCAATTTCTATTTTAGTGATTTTCTTATGTCTTGCGGCACTTTATGAAAGTTGGTCAGTTCCTTTTTCTATTTTGATGGTTATTCCTTTAGGTGTTGTTGGAGCAGTCTTAGCTGTTTATTTTAGAGGTTTGGACAATGATGTATATTTTCAAGTTGCACTTTTAACAACTATTGGACTAGTTGCAAAAAATGCCATTTTGATTGTGGAGTTTGTTGACACTTTATATAAAAAAGGTGTTCCACTACTTGAAGCTGCTATAAAAGGAGCAACTTTAAGACTAAGACCTATTATTATGACTTCATTAGCGTTTATTGCAGGTATTATTCCTCTTGCAATATCAACAGGAGCAGGAGCAAATAGTAGGATTTCTATTGGAACTGGAATTATCGGAGGAACAATAACAGCTACAATCCTAGCTATATTTTTCGTACCACTATTTTTTGTTTTAATAAAAAATATTTTTTCAAAAAAAGAGAATACAAATGAATAAAATAAATATCTCTATAATCCTAACGACTATTTTATTTAGTGGTTGTACTTTAGCTCCTAACTTAGAACCACTTGATTCAAATGTTATTCCACAAACTTTTAAAAATAATTCAATGGAGAATAGTTCAGATGATTTATCTTTAGTAAAACCAACTTGGGAAAATTTTGTACAAGATGAAACATTAAAAAAAGTTGTAACTTTAGCACTTGAAAATAATAAAGATTTAAAAATTGCACTTTTAAATATAGAATCTGCAAGAGCAACTTATAGAATTGCAAGAGCAGATAACTTTCCAACATTTAATGCAAATGGAAGTGCAACACACTCAAAAAGTATGAATTCAGAAGATAGTACTTCAATATCACATAACTATTCAGCAAATATTGGTGCATCATATGAGATAGATTTGTTTGGAAAAGTAAGAAGCTTAAGCCAAAGTGCTTTGGATAGTTTTCTTTCTACTCAATATGCTTCAAATACAACAAAAATTAGTTTAATATCTGAAACTATAACAGCTTGGATAACTTTAGCAATTCATCAAGAACAACTAAAACTTGCTACTGAAACTGTAAAAAATCTTGAAAAAGTATATGAACTTACAGAAAAAAGATATTTAGCTGGTGTTGTTTCAAAAACTGATGTATTTGATGCAAAAGCTTCTTTAAATGAAGCACAAATTAGTGTTATTTCATACTCAAATTCAGTAGAACAAGATAAAAATGCACTTGAACTTATAGTTGCTCAACCATTAAATGAAGATTTATTACCTAAAAATTTTGAAACTCATACAAGTTGGCTAATGTTGGTAAAACCAGCTATTTCATCAAATATTTTATTAGCACGTCCTGATATAATGCAAGCAGAATATAATCTAAAATCAAAAAATGCAAATATTGGAGCAGCAAGAGCTGCCTTTTTCCCTACTATTTCTTTAACTGCAAATAGTGGAATAGCAAGTCGAAGCTTAAGTGATTTATTCAATGGAAATGCTCAAAATGTATGGAATTTTTCTCCAAGCATCTCTATACCAATATTTACTGGTGGAGAAAATATGGCAAATTTAGATTACACTTATGCACAAAGGGATATTGCACTTCAAGAGTATGAAAAAGCTATACAAACTGCGTTTAAAGAAGTAAATGATGCTTTAGTTATCAGAAAAACTATAAATGAACAAATCGAAAAACAAAAAGAGCTAGTAGAAGCTGTATCAAAAAGTTATGAGATATCTTTGAACTCATATAAAATAGGTATTGGTTCTTTTTTAAATGTTTTAACTTCTCAAAGAACACTTATAAATGCTCAACAAACTCTTATAAATAACTATCTTTCAGAACTTACAAATAGAGTAAATCTATATAGTGTTTTTGGTGGGAATGAAAAAATTGAATAATTTTTAATCCCCTAAAAAGCTTTTTAAATAAAGAATAGGTACAATTCACAACTTTATTTTAAGGATTATTATATGAAAAAAATTATTTTTGTAACTGCTTTATCAGTTTCAGCACTTTTAGCTTTTGATATTGGAGGAGCATTAAAAAATGCAGGAACAGCTGCGTTAAATGGAGATACTGATGCAAAATCACTTACAAAGACAGCTACTGAATCAGCTGGATTAACATCTGATGCATTAGGTGAAAAACTAGCAACTGCTGTAAAATCGAACAATACTGCTGTTTCATCTATGGATAAAGCAAAAGAGTTATGTACTCAAGCTTCAACTGTTCAATCAATTGCAAATATTAGTAGTGATATTGTTACAAAAGCAATCACTGTTTGTACAGAAAAAGTTTTAGAAACTAAATAATTATTTATAAATTACTATTAAAGTAAAAAAACTAAGTCATGGGCTCTAGATGAGACTAATCATAATTACCAAAAGGAAATGTAAGGTAATAGAACCCATGAACTAATCTTCTAATAAAGAGAGAAAACTCTCTTTATATTTTAAAACTCCATTTTCATAGAAAGTGCAAGATTTCTTGGCTCACCAAATGATGTTGGACTTCTCCAATATTTTTTATCTGTTAAATTTGTAACATTCATTATAAAAGTCGTAGGATATTTATCTAACTTAGTTTTGTATCTAAGTCCTCCATCATAAACCGTGTAAGAAGGTATAACATCTGTATTTGCTCCATCTCGATAAGACTCTCCTGTATAATATGCTCCACCAGTCACAGTTAAACCTTTAACCATAGGAATATTATACTCTGCATAAAGTTTTGCCATTTTAGAAGCTACATTTGTTGGTTTTTTACCTACATTAGCATTTGCTTTATCTACTTCTAAATCCATAATTGTTCCACCACCAACAATTGTTAAATTATCTGTTACTTTTCCAGTTGCAGTTAATTCTAAACCTTCATGGATTACTAAACCATCTTGTGTAAGTGTTTTAGGAGATGTTGTTAAATCTTCATAAGAATTTGCTTTTTCTATTCTAAATAACGCTGAACTTAAAAGTAGATTTTCTGAAACCGAATATTTTGCTCCAATTTCGTATTGTTTACTTACATATGGGTCAAAAACTTCTCCAAAGTTTTTATATGTATTCCCTACTATAGTACCATTTTCTAAAGCTTCCATATAAGTAATATATGTTGTCAAATCTTCAAATGGTTTAAAAATTAAAGATAAACTAGGAGTTACTTCATTTGCATCATATCCACTTGTTCTTGTTCCATTTACATCATAACTGTCTGTTTGTGTTTCAACATAATTAAATCCAACTAATGCACTCCACTGGTCATTAAATCTAATATCATCACCTATCATAAAATTTATTTTTTCATTACGACTTGACAGATATTTTCTATTATTTGAACTTCCTAAATAAGTTGGTTCTGCTACACTATTTAATTCATTTAATTTATAATTTCCTAAATTTACCCATTCTCTAGGATTATCCATTGTATAAGATTTTCTTTTATTTCCAGAACTACCAATAGTTAAGGTATGCTCAATTCCAAAAGTATTAAAATCAAAGTCTGTATAAACATAAGCTCCATGGTCTTTTACTTTATCAGGATATAATCTATAATAATTAAATCTATATGTACCATCATAATTATCATATACATAAGGTTGATTAAATTCATTTTCTTGTTCAATATGTATATATCCTGTTCTAAGTTTTACATTATCATTGATTTGCCATAAAGATTTAAACCCTAACCTATCTTGAGAACCTTCAGAAAAAGTCCAATCAGGAGCATAACCTTGTTTTGGATCCAAATTATTTATCGATTGATTACTACTAAATGAAGCTGTCAATTTATCTGTTCTTATTTCTTTATGAGAAGCATCAAAAGATAAAATTAAATTATCTGTAGCTCTCCAATCTAATGCTCCACTAACTAAAGAATTATCTACTTTTTGATCTTTTATAGAAGTTTCACCTTCTTGTTTAAAAGCATTTAATCTATAAGTGAATTTTCCTTTTTCATCTATTTTTCCACCTAAATCAGCATGCACATAAGCTGCTTCATTTCCTGTAGTTCCTAGTGTAATATTTGTAAGTCTTTCTAAAGTTGGTTTTTTTGTTATATAGTTTACTGCACCACCAACATATCCAACTCCATATAAAAATCCTGATAATCCATTTAAAATTTCTACTCTTTCTAAATCTTGACTCAATGCAGTATAAGTACCAGATAAAGGAACACCATCAAATATCGTATTATTTACAGCAGAAAACCCACGTATATTCATCCCACTTGAATTCCAACTTTGTGCCGATGTTGATAAATAACTCAATTGAACAACAGGATTCATTTTAAATATTTGTGCTATGCCACTTGCCGTATTTTCTATCATATCTTGTGAAATAACACTCATTTGATAAGGAGTATCTTGTAAAGTTCTTTTATCCCAAATTCCAACTCCACTTATCTCTTTTGTTACATAACCATTTTCAGCACTTCCATTACTGTAACCTTCATTTACTGAAATTGGCTCTAAAACTGTACCTTGCCCAATTATCTTTTTTATGATAATAGTATTATTTTCAACCGTTGCTTCAAGTCCACTACCACTTAGTACTTGATTTAGTGCATTTTTTAAGCCTTGAACATTTTCTATATTTGGAGCAGTTTTTTCACTTATTAAACTTTCATCTACAATATATGCAAGTTTTGACTCTTTTGAGATTTTTTCTAAAGCTTGTTTCAAACTCATATTTTTTACTGTATAAGCTTCTTGAGCAAGTAAACTACCACAAAGTAGTATTGCACTAGCAGAAGTTATAATTTTTGCCTTTAAATGCATCATCTATTTTCCTTTTTAATTAAATTACAATTATGAGAATTGTTTTCGTATTAATTAAAACGAAATAGAACTCCAAAATCGGACACTATTTTTTACAAATTTTAAAATTTATTGATTTTTTGAAGTATAAATATAAAAAATCAGACAAAATAACTAATTTACAGTTATTTTGTTTTCATTTTTTACTATTTTGATAGGATAGATTTTTTGGATAGCAAATAAAAATTTGTCTATTTCAAGAGTATTAAACTTTCCGCTAAAAAGTTTATTTTCAAAATTTTTATTTTTAAATTCAACTTCTAAATCTTGATATCTAGAAAAAGTATCAAAAGCCTCTTTTAAAGTGATTTTTCTAAAAATAAGTTCATCATTTCTCCAAGGAGCAATCTCTTCTATATCTGTTTTTCCAAGATAAGTTATCTTTCCTAAATCACTTATTACTATTTTTTCACCTTTTTTTAAAAGTGAAATATCTTGATTTGGCAATAATGTATGGTTATTGAAACTTACTTTTACAACTCCTTCTTCAACACTAATAGTTGTAATATGTTCTAAATTTTTAACTTCAAACTTTGTACCAACTACTTCTATTGAAGTTTTTCCAGAAGTTATTAAAAATGGTCTTGATTTATCTTTTGCAACTTCAAATAAAACTTGTCCATTTTCTAAAAAAACTTTTCTTTTATCTTTGAAATACTCTATTTCTAAATTCGATTTTGTATCAATAGAAAGTTTTGAACCATCAGGTAAAGTCTCTTGTTTTAAACTACTAAATTGCGTTTTATAATCTATTTCATATTCTGGAATAAAAAATTTGTATCCTATAAATAATCCACATAAAATAGCAGCTATTCCGATAAATGGTTTAAGAGTTTTTTCTACAAATTTAATTTTTTTTGCTTCTTTTAAAGCATTTTTACTTAATGTTTGAGTGTGATTTTTAGGAATATTTTGAAAAATACTATAAACCAAATTTGCTTCTTCAAAAGCTTTTTGATGTTTTTCATCTTCTTTTAGCCATATTTCAAATTGTTTTTGTTGTTCTGAAGTTAAACCCTCTTTTTTACAGGCAACCCAATGTATAGCTTTATCTTTGATTTTATCTTCCAAATTTTCCTACTTTATCTGTTAATTTTTCTTGTAATTTTTTAATAGCTCGATTTATATGTTTTTCTACTGCATTTTGACTTATTCCCATAATTTGAGCTATCTCTTTTCTACTATATCCATCAATGGCATGAAAAATAAAAGCTTCTTTGCTTCTTTTTGGTAAAGTATCTACTATCTTCATAAGATTATCATAAGAATTTGTTTCTATAACTATATTTTCAGGTTCTTCATCTTGTGGAATAGAAAATATATCTTCTACAAATTCTAATTGAAAAATTAATTTATTTTTTCTTGATTGATCAATTACAATATTTTTTGCTGTTTTATAGATAAAAGAACGATTTATTTCTTTATCTGAATCTAATTCGATAATTCTTGCAAAAGTTTCTTGAGCAATATCTTTGGCTGATTCTTTATCTCCGACGAGCTTAGAAACATAATTTAGTATCTCTTTATAGTATTCTAACATTTCACTCTTCATTAGTTGATTTTGATATAAGGTATCAAAATAAAAATTAATTTTCACTTATCAAAAAGTCGATCATGACAAGTAAAAAAGGAAATTTGCTGATTTTCACTTTATTTCTATAAATATGGAATATAGAGTTATTATTGATTTTATAATAAAAGATAATGAGATTATCCCTATTGATATAGGAACTCATGATGATGTGTATTAATAAATAGCACTTTTCTTTTTAGTAAAGAAAAGTTAGCAAAAGATGTAATCCTATTTATAGGTAAAAGCGTTCGCAGAGTTCCAAAATAACTAAAAAATAAAATGAAATCTTAAAATTTAAAAATGCTCACATTTTATTTTTCCACTGTACTTCTATATTTTTAAATAAATCTTCATAATAGTTCTCTAAATTAAACCTATCATTTATATCAAGAATTTCTATTATACATCTTCGAATATATTTATATAACTCTAATACTTTAGTTTTCATTTCATCTCTTTCAAGAAACTCTTTACCGTGAACAATAGAATTTCTAATTCCTATAAAATATTCTTTTTCGTCTTGTTCTTTATTTTTTTGTTTAAATTTATAAAGAATTTTATTAAATTCGATCTCATCATTTGATAATAATTTTGCCAAATATTTAACTCTTTCATGTGATTTTGCTATTTTATTTTCTTTGAACATTGCTTCTACTGTAATCATAAGTATTAAAAAAGCTTGTTCAATTTTTTCTATTCTTTTTGAAAATTTTAAATAATCCATAGATAGAATCATTATTTTAGAATATTGATTTTCCTTTGATTCCAAATCATAAATTTGCTTAATTGTGATTTCTAAAGAATTTTTTGGAACAAATTCATCTAATAACATTTTTTCATTCATTGGCGAAAATATTTCAGGATAAGAATGCAAAGAAGAAATACCATTAAGTTTAACATAACTATGCCCTTGAGAAAAAGGGAAATATTCATAATATGATATTCCTTTTTCAATAGTTAAATTTAGAGCATTTATTACTGCTTGAAAAAGATAAAGATATTTTTTACTTTCATTTTCTGAAACTATATCTATGAGAAGAAATGTCTTTGTGTAATTATGTATAAAAGCTTTATCATCTTGGAATGTATCATAATAGTTTTTTGTAGAATTTTTACCACCAAACTTAAATAATTCTTTTAAATCTTCTTCATTTATATAGTCTGGATTAGTTTTAGAAGCATTGTATGTTTTCAATAAAATATTATATTTCATCTCATCTATAATTCCTGAACAATTATATTCATTATCTATTCTTAAATTATAAATAGGTACTACAAATCTATCAATCATTTTAACTCTTTATTTTGAAATTGATTTTCCAACCAAATAACCACTTGCCCACGCAAAATGAAGATTAAACCCTCCCCTATTTCCAACAATATCTAAAACCTCACCAGCAAAATATAAACCACTTACTAACTTACTCTCATAAGTTTTATTATCAACCTCGATAGTTCTAACTCCTCCGCCACTTGCTTCTGCGTGTGCAAAACCTTGAGTATCTACAACTTTCATCTTCCATTGATTTAGTTGATAAGCTATTGCTTTTATCTGTTTTGCATTTAAATCATGGGCTTTTGTATCAAGACTGATTTTACAAATATCTAGTATTACTGGAGCTATTTTATTTGAAACCATTCCCGTTAAGATATCTACAACCCTTTGATTTGGCACAGTTTTTAGTAAACTTTGTATTTGGTCGGCTAAGTCATTTTTAGGAAGTTTTGGAAAGAAATTGATAGCTATTTTCACATCTTGATACGAGCTTAGATTTAAAACTGCAAGTTGTGAGATATCAAGTATTGCAAAACCTGAAACTCCATAACTTGTAAAAAGTACATCTCCAAATATCTCTTGCTCTAAATTGTTATTTACAAACAAACTTACCAAACACTCTTTCTTAACTCCTTGAAGTTTTCCATTGTAGTTATTATCAGTTTGAAGTCCAACAAGTGATGGATAAGTTGGATTAGTTGAGTGTCCAAATTTTGAAGCAAAATCCAAACCACTCTCGTTTGCATTTAGTTGGGGAGCTGCACCTAAACCATTTGAGATTAGAACTTTGTCATAACCTTTGTATTCTTTTTCATCAAGTTTGATATTAAATTTATCTTCAACTTTTTCAATATCTTTTACAAAACTCTCTAAATAAATATTTACTCCTAACTCATTTAAAGCCAACTCCAAAAGATTTGTTACAGATTTTGCTTCATTTGAAAGTGGATAAACTTTTCCACTCTCTTTAACATCGAGAAAAAGTCCAATACTTTTACAAAATTTTTCAAATGCTTTAAAATCAAACTCTTTTAAAGCAAAATTTACAAAATCAGGATTTTCACCTATAAAATTTTTTGAAGTTATCTTGCTATTTGAGATATTGCATCTTCCATTTCCGCTAGCTAAAATCTTTTTTCCAATACCTTTATTTGCATCAAACATATCTATTTGTAAATCTTTATTTAATCTTTTAGCTGTAATTGCAGCCATAATTCCAGCTGCTCCACAACCAATAATTGCTATTTTCAAAATCTTTCCTTAATAAAAAACTGTAAACCAAATAGTTGGTTCATCCAAACTTGTAAATTTTACTCTATGCTTTTGAAAAGCCTTTATATTTAGGCAATCACCTTTTTTAAGTTCAACTTCAAAATCTTCAAATTGTAGAATTGCAAAACCTTCAAGAAGTAAAATATATTCACTATTTTCTTGTTCATACCAAAAATTCTCTGGTGATTTTTGTCCATTTGAAACAATTTTTTCTATTTTTATCTTCTCATTTTTAAAAATTTCAAAAAAAATTTCTTCATTTTTATCAATAAGAATTTCATCAAATATATTATATTTTTCTATCAACTTTATCTATCCAAATATTGATTTTTAGGTATTTTAACAAATAAATACTTAACACTAAAAAGTAAATACTTATAAATTTAATCAACTATATTTTTATAAAATATATTCTATATTCATATAATTTTGATTAAATTACTTGACATAATAAAAAAAATATTCTATAATTTCAACATATTTAAAGTTGATTAAATTTAAAAGGATTAAAAAATGGAAAGAGAAACTATTGCTATACATTTAGGTTATAACAAAAAGCAAGGTAATGGTGAGATGTCAGTTCCTATTTCTCAAACAACTGCTTATGCATTTAGAGATAGTGAACATGCGGCAAATCTATTTGCATTAAAAGAACTTGGACCAATTTATACGAGATTAACAAATCCAACAACTGATGTTTTAGAGCAAAGATATGCTGCACTTGAAGGTGGAGCTGCTGCGATTTGTACATCAAGTGGGCAAGCTGCATCTTTTTATGCAGTTGCAAATGTTGCTGAAGCTGGAGATAATATTCTTATTTCAGACAAACTTTATGGTGGTTCAGTTACTTTATTAACTTATACACTTAAAAGATTTGGAATAAAAACAAAAGTATTTAAAAGTGATGATGCTTCAAATTTAGAAGAGTTAATTGATGATAAAACAAAAGCTATCTACTTTGAATCATTATCAAATCCACAAATTGCAATTCCTGCTATTGAAAAAATCGTAGAAATTGCTAAAAAACATGGTGTAATCACTATTTGTGATAATACTGTTGCAACAGCAGCTTTATTTAACCCAATCAAATGGGGAGTTGATGTTGTAGTTCACTCAACTTCAAAATATACAAATGGTCAAGGTACAGCTATTGGTGGAATTGTAGTTGAAAGAGATGGTTTAGCTGAATTTTTCAAAGCAAATTCAAAAAGATATTATCATTTTACAACACCTGATGAGTCATACCATGGATTAGTTTATACAGATGTTCCTCTTCCAAACTTTTGTTTGAGAATTAGATTATCACTTTTAAGAGATATAGGAGCAACTCAATCACCACTTAACTCTTGGTTACTAATTCAAACATTAGAAACTTTAGAGTTAAGAGTTGATAGACACTCTGATAATGCTTTAGTAATTGCAAAATTCTTAGAGTCTCATCCTAAAGTAAAAAGTGTAAGTTATCCAGGATTGAAAAATGACAAATATTATGACAAAGCTCAAAAATATTTTAAAGATGGTAAATCATCAGGATTAATTTCATTTGAAGTTAGCACTTTTGAAGAAGCTAAAAAGATTATTGATAGTGTTAAACTATTCAGTGTAGTTGTAAATATCGGAGATAGTAAATCATTAATTACGCATCCAGCATCAACAACTCACTCTCAATTAAGTGAAGAAGAGTTAGCAAAAGCTGGAGTAAATCCAGTAACAGTAAGACTTTCTATTGGTTTAGAAAATACAGCTGATTTAATTGCTGATTTAACACAAGCTTTGGATAAGTAGTTAGATATGCCTCTAATTTCGACAAAAGGTGTATATGGACTAAGTGCCATGTATGAGTTAAGTAAGCATAAAGCCGATACTCCCATGCAAATCAAGGATATATCAGCTAATGCAAATATTCCTCAAAACTATTTAGAGCAACTTTTAAGTAAACTTAGACGTGCTAATTTGGTGAATAGTATAAGAGGTGCAAGAGGCGGATATATTCTTGCCAAAAAGCCAGATGAAATAAAAATTGTTGATATTTTAGTAGCTTTAGAAGGTGATATAAAAGTTATAGATTCTAAAGCTGAAAGTCCTATTTTAAATATATTTTTTGATGAATCGAAAAATAGTATGAAAAAAATCTTTGATATAAAGTTATCAAAGTTGGATGAATATCAAGAAAAATATAACGAAGTTTTACATTACAGTATTTAGGTTTTTCTCACAGAGAATTCAACAAAAAAACAAAAATTAAAATTAAAATTATAAAAAAAGGAATAAAAGATGGGATACGCAAAAAATATAACAGAATTAATAGGGAATACGCCACTAGTACAACTACAACAAGCGAGTAATGAAAGTGGAGCGACAGTATTAGGAAAATGTGAATTTTTAAACCCAACACATTCAGTAAAAGATAGAATTGGAACAAATATGATTAATACAGCTTTGAAAGAAGGATTAATCAATAAAGATACAATAGTAATCGAACCAACAAGTGGAAATACAGGAATAGCACTAGCTTCAGTTTGTGCAGCATTAGGAAT
>NZ_MUXF01000015.1 GCF_003063295.1 Arcobacter lacus | reverse complement strand
ATAGAGTTGAAAAAGATCAACAAATTATGATTTTAGAAGCTATGAAAATGGAAATTGACATTACTGCTCCTGTTTCTGGTACTATCTCTAAAATCTTAGTTGAACCTTCTTCTTCTGTTGAAGAAGGTCAAACTTTAGCGGTTATTAGCTAAGATAGGTTTATTGATATTTTTGTCAATATTTAAATAATATAATAAAATAAAAATAAAATAGGAAAGTTAAATTATGTCTAATATTAAAGACTCGTTAGGTTTAGAAAACGTTGGAATTGTTCATAGAAATTTAGATGTTGATTCATTAATTAAATTTGCAATTGAAAAAGAAGGTGCAAAAGTATCTTCAACTGGTGCTTTAATGATTGATACAGGTATCTTTACAGGAAGAAGTCCTAAAGATAAATTTTTTGTAAATCAAGATCCATCGAATAAATATATAGCTTGGGGTGAAATAAATAGAAAAGTTTCAAAAGAGGTTTATGGAGATCTTCTTAAAACATCAAAAAAACAATTAAGTAATAAAGACATATTCGTAACTGATGTTTATTGTGGTTCATCTTTAGACTCAAGAAGAGCAGTTAGATTTATAACTGAAGTTGCTTGGCAAGCTCATTTTATTCAAAATATGTTTATTCTTCCAACACAAGAAGAATTGGCTAATTTTAAACCAGAATTTACAATATATAATGCTTGTAAAACTGTAGATATGGCTTATGTTAGTCATGGTTTACACTCAGAAGTTTATGTGATTTTTAATGTTGAAGAAAATACAGCTATCATTGGTGGAACTTGGTATGCAGGTGAGATGAAAAAAGGTGTATTCTCAATGATGAATTACTGGCTTCCATTGGAAGGAAAACTTCCAATGCACTGTTCAGCAAATATTGGTAAGGATGGTGATACTGCTCTATTCTTTGGTCTTTCTGGAACTGGAAAAACTACACTTTCAACTGATCCAAATAGAGCATTAATTGGAGATGATGAGCACGGTTGGGATGATAAAGGTGTATTTAACTTTGAAGGTGGTTGTTACGCAAAAGTAATAAACTTAGATAAAGATAGTGAACCTGAAATTTTTAATGCTATTAAAAAAGGAGCTATATTAGAAAATGTAGTTGCTGATGAAAATGGAGTAGTTGATTTTACAGATAAATCAAAAACTGAAAATACAAGAGTTTCATATCCAATAGATCATATAGAAAATCATACTCCAACTTTAAGAGGTGGTCATCCAAAAAATATTATTTTCTTATGTGCTGATGCATTTGGTGTTTTACCTCCAGTTGCAAAATTAGACAAACAACAAGCTATGTATTATTTTTTAAGTGGATATACAGCAAAAGTTGCAGGAACAGAAAGAGGAATTAATGAACCAATAGCTACATTCTCATCTTGTTTTGGTGAAGCTTTTTTACCTTTAAACCCAACTGTTTATGCTGAGTTATTAGGTAAAAAAATAGACAAACATAATGTAAATGTTTATTTAGTAAACACAGGATGGACTGGTGGTGCATATGGTGTTGGAAAAAGAATGAGTATAAAAAACACTAGAGCTTGTATCAATGCTATTTTAGATGGTTCAATTGAAGATTCTGAATTTGAAACTATGTCAATATTTAACTTGTCTATTCCAAAAACACTAAAAGGCGTAGATACTGAAGTTTTAAATCCAAGAAATACTTGGCAAGATAAATCTTCTTATGATGAAACAAAAACTAAACTAGCTTCAATGTATATTGAAAACTTTAAAAAGTATTTAACATTAGAAAGTGAATACGATTTTACTGCTGCTGGACCAAATCTATAAAAAAAGGAGAAGTTAAAAAACTTCTCCTTTTTAAAATCAACCTTCTATTTGTATCTCTTCTACTATTTCTAATCCAAAACCTTGTAAACCAACAAAAGAGTGTTTTCCTCCACTTGTCATAAGTTTAATTTGTTTTATATTTAAAGAGTTTAAAATTTGAGCCCCTATTCCATAATTTTTTTCTAACTCACTATTTTTTCGCCCATTATTTAGGAATATCAAAATTCCACCTTTTGCTTGCATAAAATTAATTGTCTTTAACATTGAATGTAATTTATCATCATTTAAAAACATTTTTATATCTGGTCTAATCGTATGAAATTTTATATGATTTATCTCTTTTATTTCACCAAAAATAATTGCTGTATGAATATTTTCTAAATGATCTTTAAACTCTTTTTGTATTACATCTTTTGAAAAGAATTTTTTATTTACACTTGAAATTTCTTCAACAAGCTTTTCATGAGATAATCTATACTCAACTAAATCAGAAATATATACTTGTTTTAAATTATGTTTTAATGCAAAAATATCTAAATCATCTCGTCTTGCCATTGTTCCATCTTCTTTTAAAATTTCACAAATAACAGCTTCCCCTTTTAAACCTGCAAGTTTACATAAATCAACACTTCCTTCTGTATGACCTGTTCTAACTAATACTCCACCATCTTTTGCAATCAAAGGGAAAATATGACCTGGTCTTACTAATTCATTTGTTTTTGAAACTGGATTTGCCAATATTTTTATAGTATCATCTCTCTCAATTGCACTAATTCCAGTAGCTGCACTTGCTGCATCAACTGAAACTGTAAATGCTGTTTCATAAGAAGATGTATTTGATGTAACCATAGGATTTAATTCTAATCTATCTGCTGTTTCTTTCGGCAAAGAAACACAAACTAATCCTTTTGCATGTGTTACCATAAAATTTACCATTTCTGGTGTACTTAATGCAGCTGAATAAACTAAATCACCTTCATTTTCTCTGTCTTCATCATCAAGCATTATTACCATATTACCTTTTTGAATCTCTTTTATAGCTTCTTGTACTCTTTTTATTGCATTCATTCTTACTTCTTTATATTTATTAAATTTTTATAGGATTATATCAAAAAATTCAAAATTTAATCTAAAACAACTTGACAAAAAAACTCTATTTAATTATAATTACACTCCTTAAATTGGGGTATCGCCAAGCGGTAAGGCAACGGTTTTTGGTACCGTCACTCGAAGGTTCGAATCCTTCTACCCCATCCACAAAAATGAAAATCATTTTTATATCGCGGAATAGAGCAGCTAGGTAGCTCGTCGGGCTCATAACCCGAAGGTCATAGGTTCAAATCCTATTTCCGCAACCAAAGTTAAATTGTTTTATAAGTTTTAATTAAGTTATAGATTTATATAATTCGAGTCTTAATTTATAACGCTGGTGTAGCTCAGTTGGCTAGAGCAGCTGATTTGTAATCAGCAGGTCGGGGGTTCGACTCCCTTCACCAGCTCCACTTTGTTTATAAATTTAGTTATTTAACAAGTACTTTCTATAGATATCTTCCCAACAACAATTATGTGTACTATCATATATAAAATATTTTATATTTTCTTTATTTTTAAATTTACTTTGATAAGAAAAAAATATATCTTTTGGAATGATTTTATCATTTTCTCCAATTAAATGAGTTTGTTTAATATTTTCTAATTCTTTTGAATAATTTGCTGGATTTAAAGAACCATTTAAACTGGAAATCTTTTGTATTTTGCTCCATTCTTCAATATCCAAATTTCCAGCTATTGTTGTAATACTATTTACATCATTTCTAGAAGAAGCTAAAAGTGTTACAATTGCCCCTCCACCAGAATATCCGATTAAATCAAATTTAGTATTTGTATACTCTTTTTTTAAATTATTTAAAACGTGTTCATAACTTTCAATAATTTTTGTATTAAATCTGTGGCTTGTCCAATATTTTTCTTCGCAACCATTTGAAGTTATGTATTGACAAGGTCTTGCTAAATATATTTTACAAGAATTATTATCTGATAACATTAATTTTAAAGCTATTGGATTTATTGGTGTAGGATTAGAAGAGATGATGCTTTTTGAAATCCAAGATAAGCCATCTCCTTCTACATATATTTTTATATTAGTTCTACATTCATTCGATATTTTTTGAAAAGAAAAAAGATTAAAAGAGCCTGTTTCTATATTTTTCTGAATAATATCTTTATCATTTATAATAGAAAAAGCTAAATCTTTCCTTTCATTTAGAGTGGGTATTTTATTAGAGCAACCATAAAAAAATAAAGATATAATAAAAATTAAAAATAAGAAACTATTTCTCAATATTTCCCTTTAGTTTTATATTGTTATCTCTTTAATATCAGCAATTTTTCTAAACCCTTGATATATTACTCCTACAAGATTTTTTCTATTTGTTTTTATTTTTTCATTTTCATGATTTACAAAAACATTATCAAAGAAATTATCAAGTTCAGGTTTTAAAGCAAATAAAGCTTCAAGTTCTTCATCATATGTTTTATAAGCTTTTGATTGAACTTCATTAAATTTAGCAAATAACTCTTTTTCTTCTTTATCTTCAAAAAGTTTTTCATCAATTAAAAGTTTAGAGTTTACATCAACATCTTTTATGATATTTGCAACTCTTTTAAATGTTGCAACGTAATCTTTGAAATTATCACTTTGAACTATTGGATTAAGCGCACAAAGTTTTTGAGAAATTTTATAAATATCTGTTTCACCACTTGCAAGAACAGCTTTTAAAACTGTTGGGTTTACTTCAAATATCTTAAATAATCTTTCGTTGAAAAACTCTATTAAAACTTTTTTATCTAAATTTTTATAGTTAGTTGATAATTCATCAATAATTTTTGATAAATCAATTGGAAGTTTATGCTCCATTGCAATTTTTACAATTCCAGCGGCTGCTCGTCTAAGACCAAATGGATCTTTTGAACCTGTTGGTATTTTTCCAACACTAAATAATGCCATTAAATTATCTAATTTATTTGATAATGCAACTATTGATGAAAATACATTTGAAGGAAGTTCTGAATCTTCACCAGTTGGTAAATATTGCTCTTTTAGTGCTAAGGATACTAAATTATCCTCTTTTGCAATTTTTGCATAGTAATATCCCATTAAACCTTGAAGTTCTGTAAATTCATAAACCATTTCACTCATCAAATCAGCTTTTGAAAGCATAACAGCTTTTTGAATTAACTCTTTTTCTTTTACTTCAAATGTATTTGCTAAATAAGAAGCAATTTTTGCTTCTCTTTCACATTTATCATACATTGAACCAAGACCTTCAACAAACACTAATTTTTTAAGTCCCTCATTTGATAAACCATTTTTAATATCATTTTTATAAAAAAACATAGCATCAGCAAGTCTTGGTCTTAAAACTTTTTCATTTCCTTGAATAATATATCCAAAATCATTAGTTTTTGCATTTGAAACAACGATAAAATTATTTGTTAGATTTCCATCTTTATAAACTGCAAAATATCTTTGATTTTCTTTCATTGATGTTACGATTACTTCTTCTGGTAACTCTAAAAACTCTTCATCAAATTTTCCAATTAAAGCTGTTGGATACTCTGTAATAGCTACAACTTCTTCAAGTAATTCTGTATCTATTTCTATTTTAATATTGTGTCTTTGCTCAATATTTTTCATCTGTTCTAAGATGATTTTTCTTCTTTCATCTGGATATAAAATAACTCCACTTTTATCAAGTTTACAAAAATAATCTCCAGCAAAAGAGTAAGTAAATGGTTCATAAGAAACCATTCTATGAGCAAATGAGAAATTAGATGATTTAACCCCAAAAAGTTCAGCATCAACAATCTCTTCACCCAAAAGAACAGATAAACTTCTAATTGGTCTAATAAAACTATCAGTTCTACTTGCCCATCTCATAGATTTTCCAAAGTTTAAAGAAGCTACAAATTCGTTTATCATTTCATTTAATAAAGTTTTTGATTCACTACCAATAACTTCTTGTTTGAAATATAAAACTTCACCTTTTCCTAAATCTTTTTTTTCTAAAACACTTACATCAACTCCCAATTTAGCAGCAAAACTAATAGCAGCTCCTGTTGGAACTCCATCTTTATAAGCTATTTTAACAGGTGCTCCAAATTGTTCAATAGTAGAATCTTCTTGTTTTACTTGGAATTCTCTATGCCATAGTACTAATCTTCTTGGTGTGTAAAAAAAATCAAAATCACATAATAATCTATTTTTTTCTAAAATATCACTCCATTTTTTCTCAATATTTGGAAGTTCATTTAAAAATGGAATTGCTGGTAATTCTTCTACACCAATCTCAATTAATAATGGTTTATTCATCTATTTGTTCCTTTTTAGAAGTTTTATTTTCTTCATTTTCTTCAAGTTTATCTGTATATTTTTTTATTTGTTGTTTGTTGAAATTTATAATAAATAAAGCCACCATAATAACAAACATAATAACTATTATTGTGTCTAATATATCTTTCATTATTTTCCTTTAAAAGGGGTTATTTTATCTAAGAATCACTTAACTCAAGCAAATATTCATAGATTACACCATCTATTTCATTTTTAGCTATTTGTTCAAATTCATCATTTGATTTTATTATTGCTAGATTTTTTGAATCAAACATATAATTATCTGCAATTTTTTGTATCTCTTTTGCTAAATCTTGATTGCTTATTATGTATTTTGCACTTAAGCAATTTGCATAAATTGCTTCTTTTATTGAAGTTACAATAACTGCACTTGATATACTATTTTCACTAACATATTTTAGTAAAACTTCATCATAATTAAATATTAAAGTACTATTTGCTTTTGTATTTTTTATATCTTGTATTGAACTAATAAAAAAGATATTTTCAAAAGGTATTAGTTTATCACCAATTACTAACATAATTACCTACTTATTCAAACAATCTTTTGAGCAATAAAATTTTCCATTACTTAATATTGCTTCATTCAAAGATACATAAGTTTTACAACTTTCGCACTCTATCATATCATCTGTAATCATTTTATCTTTTTTTGCTATATCATTTTGTCTTGATTTTTTGAAAAAAAGAAAATAGATCACAAATCCTACTATTACCAGTCCTAATACTTTTAAAATCATATTAACCCTTTTATATATAAATAATTTCTATCTTTTTTATTTACTATTTTATAATTATTAACTTTTGCATTTTCAAGTTCACTTTCTAACATACTTCCTTTATAAAAAAGATAGGAACTATTTGGCTTTTTTATATTTTTTGTGATGTCTAAAAGTAAAGAAGTATTTGTAACTGCTCTTGATGTTATCAAATCAACTTGTAAATCTTTAACCTCTTCTACTCTATTACATAAAACCACTAAATTATCAAGTTTTAAAGTTGCTTTTACAAAATTTAAAAATGATACTCTTTTTATTCTAGGTTCAATTAAATAGGCTTTTGTATCTCTTAAAGCTATCGCTAAAATAAGTCCTGGATACCCTGCTCCTGTTCCAATATCAGCAAAACTTTCATATTTTTCAATAAAAGTTAAAGGAAATAAAGAGTCCAAAATATTTTCATAAATATCATCTCTTGTTAATCTTCCACTAAGATTGTGAATAGTTCCCCATTGCTGAAGAAGTTTTACAAAAACTTCACAATCTTCATAAAATTTATCTTCAAATTTTAAATTATTTGCTTCAAGCAACTTTTGTAACATTAAAGTAGATGTCCCATTTTCTCTTTTTTAGTAAATAAATAACCTTCATTATATTTATTTGCTTTTATAATTGCAGGAATTCTTTCAACTATTTCAACGCCTAAAGACTCTACATATTTTATTTTTTCAGGATTATTTGTAATTAGTTTCAATTTTTTGATTTTTAAATCATCAAAAATATATCCAACAATACTATAATCCCTTTCATCTTCGGCAAATCCTAATTCCAAATTTGCTTCAATAGTGTTTCGTCCTTTATCTTGAAGAGCATAAGCATTTATTTTATTTACTAAACCTATGTTTCTTCCTTCTTGTCTATGGTATATTACCAAACCGCCATTTTGCGCAATAAATTTTAAAGATAAATCCAATTGGCTTTGGCAGTCACATTTTAGACTTCCTAAAGTATCTCCAGTAAGACATTCTGAGTGAATTCTCACATAAGGAGCATCTAAATTTTCAAAATCTTGACTCATTATCGCTAAATGTTCTTGATGTCCGTCTTTATAAGCTTTTATTCTAAATTTTCCATATTTTGTCGGTAAATTTGCTATATTTGATTGTATTATATTCATTTGTATTTTTAAACCTTAAACTGTTAAAATCCGAAGATTATAACCAAAAGAGGTAAATATTATGTTTAAACGATTTAGAAGATTAAGAATAAATGAAACACTAAGAAATTTAGTGCAAGAGACTGTTTTAACGCCAGAAGATTTCATATATCCACTATTTGTTAAAGAAGGTAAAGGTATAAAAACAGAAGTTGCATCAATGCCAGGTGTTTATCAAATGAGTCTTGATGAAATATTAAAAGAGTGTGAATATTTACATAGTATAAATTTAAAATCTATTATTTTATTTGGAATTCCTGATGTAAAAGATTCTGTTGGAAGTGAATGTTTATGTGAAGAGAGTATTATTGCTAGAACTATAAAAGCTATAAAGGCAAAATTCCCAGATATGTTTATAGTAACAGATTTATGTTTTTGTGAATATACAGATCACGGACATTGTGGAATACTTGATCCAAAAACGCAAACTGTTGATAATGATAAAACTTTAGAAATATCTGCTCAACAAGCATTAGTTCATGCAAGAGCTGGTGCAGATATGATAGCACCAAGTGGAATGATGGATGGAATTATTACAACTTTAAGAACTACACTTGATAATAATGGATTTAAAGATTTACCTATTATGGCTTATTCAACTAAATTTGCAAGCGGATATTATGGTCCATTTAGAGATGTAGCTGAATCAACTCCATCTTTTGGAGATAGAAGAAGTTATCAAATGAATCCAGCAAATAGACTTGAAGCTATAGAAGAGTCTTTAGAAGATGAAAAAGAAGGTGCAGATATCCTTATGGTTAAACCAGCACTTGCTTTTTTAGATGTTATTAGAGATATTAGAAATGAAACAAATCTTCCACTTTGTGCATATAATGTAAGTGGTGAATATGCGATGTTAAAACATGCAGGACTTGCAGGATTGATTGATTATGAAAGAGTTATGATGGAAACAATGATTGCTTTTAAAAGAGCAGGAGCAAATATCATCATAACTTATCATGCAAAAGAAGTTTGTGAAATTTTAAGAAAAAAATAAATTTATTTATTCACTAAAAAATCGTATGTTAAAACATACGATTTTTGTTTTAAGCTATACTTTTTCAAATATCTACCTTCATTTTGTAACTATTTTGTTATTTTAAATGAGTTATTAATTAGCAACTTACAAACATTTTTATCGTAAAACTCTCATTTTATAATGCTTTCTTAAATTACAAATTTTTAATTGAATATTTTTTATCTCTAAAATTAGTGAATTTTAAGAATTTCTAAAGCTAAATTCAATAGAATGTTTGTTTTTATTGAATTTAGAAAGGAATTAAATGAGACATTTCTTAACACTAACTGACTTTACTAAAGATGAGATTTTAGAAATCCTTACTTTAGCAAAGCAGATTAAAGAAGAGACAAAAAGAAGAGAATTTAAAGATTATATGCCTAAAAAAGTTTTAGCTATGATTTTTGAAAAAAGTTCAACAAGAACAAGAGTCTCTTTCGAAACTGGTATTTATCAGTTAGGTGGAATTGGGCTATTTCTTTCATCAAATGACATTCAATTAGGTCGAGGTGAGCCTATGAGTGACACTTCAAGAGTTATTTCAAGAATGGCTGATATGGTGATGATTAGAACTTTTGAACAAAGTAAAATTGAAGAGTTTGCAAAATACTCAAAAGTTCCAGTAATAAATGGTCTAACAAATGAATATCATCCAGTACAACTTATGGCTGATTATATGACTATCCAAGAAGCAGGACTTGAAAAAGATTTGGTTGTTGCTTATGTAGGTGATGGAAATAATATGGCTCACTCTTGGCTAAATCTAGCAGCAAAACTTGGATTTGAACTTAGAATTGCAACTCCAAAAGGTTATGAAGTAGATAAAAACATCTTAAATAATGCTCTTGAAATGGCAAAAATAAGTGGTGCAAAAATTATCATAGGAAATGACCCAAAAACTGCTATAAAAGATTCAACTGTTGTTACAACTGATACTTGGGTTTCAATGGGACAAGAAGATGAAAAAGAAAAAAGAATAAAAGATTTTGCTGGATATATGATAGATGCTGATATGATGAAATTAGCTCAAGAAAAGGCTATTTTCTTACATTGTTTACCTGCATATAGAGGTTATGAAGTGACAAATGAAGTAATGGAAAGTTCTCAAAGCCTTATTTTTGAAGAAGCTGAAAATAGACTTCATGCTCAAAAAGGTGTTATGGTTTGGTTAGATAGAAAAAGAGATGAAAAATAGATGATAGATTTTGCTAAGTTCGTAAAATATTCAAAACCAGGTCCTAGATATACTTCATATCCAACTGCTCCTGAGTTTAGTGAAACTTTTACTCAAGATGATTTAAAAGAATTTTATAAAAATCAAAGTGATGATAGACCATTATCACTTTATATTCATATGCCTTTTTGTAGAAGTGCCTGTTATTTCTGTGGTTGTAATACTATTTTTACTTCAAAAGAAGATAAAAAAACTAGATATATTGAGTATTTGAAAAAAGAGTTAAATATTCTAAAAAATCACCTAAATACTAAAAGAGTTGTAACTCAAATGCACTTTGGAGGAGGAACTCCAACATTTTTCTCTCCTTCTCAACTTGAAGTTGTAATAACTTCAATAAAAGAGATTTTTCCAAACTTTAGTCCTGATGCAGAGATTTCTTGTGAAGTAGATCCAAGATATTTTACAGTTGAACATATGAATGTTTTAAAAGCTGGTGGCTGTAATCGGCTTAGTTTTGGAGTTCAAGATTTAGATGAAGAAGTACAAAAAACTATTCATAGAATTCAACCTTTTGAATTAACTCAAAATGTTATCAAAATAGCGCGTGAAGCTGGTATTCACTCGATTAATACTGACTTAATCTATGGTTTACCATATCAAACAAGAGAAAGTTTTAAAAAAACGTTAGAGCAAATGATTACACTTAATACGGATAGATTTGCAGTATTTAATTATGCTCATGTTCCTTGGCTTATGAAAACTATGAGAAAATTTGATGAAACAACATTCCCAAAACCTGAAGTTAAACTAGAGATGTTAAAAGATACAATAGATTTCTTTACATCAAATGGTTATAAAATGGTTGGAATGGACCACTTTGCTAAACCAGAAGATGAACTATTTAAAGCTATTGAAAAAGGTGAACTTCATAGAAATTTCCAAGGTTATACTACTAAAGGTGGAGCTGATTTAATAGGAATTGGGCTAACTTCTATTGGAAATGGTGTTGATTATTATGCACAAAACTTTAAAGAGTTAGAACCTTGGGAAAATGCCATTGATAATGGAGATTTACCTGTATATAAAGGTTATAGATTAAGTGATGATGATATGCTTAGACAGTTTGTCATAATGGAACTTATGAGTAATTTTTCTTTAAATATAAAAAGGGTTGAAGAAGAGTTCAGAATAAACTTTAAAGAGTATTTTGATGATGCAATAAAAGCTTTAAAAGAGTTTGAAGATGCACAACTTTTAAAAATAACTGATAATAAAATCGAAGTTTCTCAAACAGGTTCTATGCTTATAAGAAATATTTGTATGCCATTTGATGCATATTTAAATAAAATTCCCGAAGAGAAAAGAAGATTCTCTAAAACTATTTAATATTTCCAAGCTAAAGCTTGGAAATTTATTAATTATTCTTTATCCTAAAGTTGATTTTTTTTGTTATTAACATAAATATAGGAATTACATATAATCCATGCACCATAATCTCATATGATAAAGATGTTATTTCTCCCATCATTAAATTTGGTAAAAAAAATCCGAGTGTAACTATTAAAAGTGGTATTCTAAAAATAAATCTTTTACTAAACTCAAGTAAATTCTTATAACCTTTTATCCCTTTATCATCTGCCCAAATTCTATACACAGTGATACCACTAAAAATTGTCAATACTATAAATAATATTATTGTTATTATAGAGAGTGTTATTATCCCTGCTATTGGAGGATTAATAAGCTTTGTTATATTCGTATTTGAAGGATTAACAATATCAAACTGATAGAGAGCTAAGATAATACCAATAAAAGATGTTACAATAACTCCGAAAAGAACATTAAAAGGACTAGAAAAAATCATATTAAAAATATAAAATGTATTTAAAAATGGATTTGACCAATTTTTCTTTATTAAAAACTTTTCTAAATACCAACCTATAGTCAGTAATACTACAAGGATTTCAATAATGAATATCATATTTTTCCTTTTTAAAATCTTATTTTGAAACCAATTATCATCTTAATATAAAACTATAACAAAAAGTTGTCACAGTTTGCGTTACAATTTTTGTATTTAAAAAAATTTTATTTATAACTCTTTAATTCGTTGTTTTCTTCCAATAAATAGATATAAAATAGCACCCAAGATAGGAAAACAAGGTATTACAATAATCCAAATAATTTTGTTATAACCCGTAAATTCATGTTTTAAAATATCAATAATGATAAAAATATATAAAATAAAACAAAAAACCACAAATATTAGAAGGCTCAAAGATATAAAGATAGTAAAAAAACTCATCTAAACTCCTATTTAAAAATATTTATATAACTATTCATAGAAGAAAAATCTACCTTTTCATCTATTCTTATACACAAGTCCATCAAATATAGATTTTCTAAATTAAACTCTTTTAATTTAACCATATCTTTTCCTGTTGTTAAAATAGCATAATCCTTATATTCATTTTGAATATCTAAAATCTCTTCTTTTGTAAAATTATGATGGTCAGGAAAACTTATCATTTTTATATTTTTAGGTAAAAATTCTAAAAGCCTTTTAGGTTTTGAAATAGCTGTTAATAAAATAGTTTTGACTGGAAGTTCTTTTATATTTTCATCTTTTTTTATTGTAATTACTCTTTTGAAATCTTTTCCTTCTTGTAAAACAATATTTGCTTTTTTATAAAAACTTTTAGGCTCTCTATATCCTCCACTTGGTAAACAAAAATTATTTGTAGGTTCATTTTGTGGTTTTAAAAGAATATCAAACTTTGAAATACTATATTTTGAAAATCCATCATCTAAAAATATGATTTTACTTCCTAATTCTTTTGCTTTTAAGATAGCTTCTATTCGATTTTCACTTACTATTATCGTAGCTTTTTTTAAACTTTTTGCCAAAAGCATTGCTTCATCACCACTTGTTTTTACATCAACTTGAATTTTTCCTTTTAAACTTACTATTTGTAAACCTTTTGAACTTCTTCCATAACCTCTTAAAATGATGCAAACATTTTCATATTTACTAGCTAATTCAATAGTTATTGGAGTTTTTCCACTTCCACCAACAATTATATTTCCAATAGAAATAATTGGAATATCAAAATCTATCTTTTTAGCTTTAAATCTTTTTGTAAAAATTATAATCAGATAAATAAGAGTTAAAGGAAGAAGTAAAAAAGAGATGATTTTTTGAAAAAAGTTGGGAAAGAAGAGATATTCTTCAATCCATAAATGTATTTTTTGTTTCAAGGATTTTTATATCCAATCTTTTGCAACTTCTATAACTTGATCACAAACATAATTTATATCATCATCTGTAAGTCCTGCATAAATAGGAAGAGATAATATTTGTTGATAGTTATTTAAAGCATTTGGAAATGCTGTAATTTTCATAGAATATTTATTTTTATAATAAGATAAAAGATGCAAAGGAATATAGTTAAGTCCAGTAGCAACTCCTCTTTCTTTTAAAGCTCTTGCAAAAGCATCTCTATTTCTTGAGATTTTTATAATAAATTGCGTAAAAATATGCTCATCTTTATGAGGTAAAATCGTGATATGTTTTACATTTGATAATCTTCGTTCATAAAGTTTTGCTATCTCTTTTCTTCTTTTTATAAAACCATCAGTTTTATTAAGTTGTGCAACTGCATAAGCTGCATCAAGTTCAGATAAATCAAACTTATGTCCAATATCAACAACATCATAAATATAATCCAAGTTTCCATAACTATCATATGTAGTAGTTATTGCATGAGATCTTAAAAGTTTTGCTCTTTTTGCAATCTCTTCATTGTTTGTTACAATAACTCCTGAACGACTAATTGCATATTTTGATGGAGAAGGATTTGTTGAAAATATAGTCATATCAGCTCTTAAATTTCCAACTTTTTGTCCTTTGTAAGTACTTCCTAATCCAGCTCTACAATCTTCTATTAAAATAATTCCATACTTTTGAGCAATATCATAAATCCTATCTAAATCAGGAGCTTGACCACCAATAAAAGTGATTATTGCACCTCTTAGTTTCTTAGAATCATTATTTGCTAAAGCCTCTTCAAATTTATCAATATCAATATTCATATCTTCCATATTTATATCAATAAAAATAGGTTCAGCATCAAAATGTCTTACAACTTCAGGAAGATTTATAAAAGAGTTAACAGACATTAGTATTTTATCACCTCTTTTAAGTTTAATTGAACTAAGAGCAAGATGTATAGCAGCAGTAGAAGTTGAAGTTGCAATAGCATATTTTGCACCTATATATTTTGTCATTTGTTCTTCAAACTCTAAAACTTTTGATAAGTCATTTTTTGACTCTAAAACTGATCTTATTTGATTTAACTCTTCATTG
Organism: Arcobacter lacus; assembly: GCF_003063295.1. Lineage (NCBI taxonomy): Bacteria > Pseudomonadati > Campylobacterota > Epsilonproteobacteria > Campylobacterales > Arcobacteraceae > Arcobacter > Arcobacter lacus. Next base: position 9,549 of record NZ_MUXF01000015.1, on the reverse strand, counting down.
TCTAATGTTGCTTTATATATTGCTATGTTTTTCATAAATATTCCCCTAGTTTTGCAATGGTTGGAAGTTTTCCTTTAAAGGCATTTGCTTTCATTCTATTATTTATTTTATCTATAAAACTAGCTTCAAAACCAAGCTTTAATAATTCATCTTTTGATTTTTTATCATCAACCATAAGTTTTAATAAATCATCTATTTCTTTATAAGTGTGTCCTAGTTCATCTTCATCACTTTGACCTTCCCATAAATCAGCGCTTGGCGCTTTTGTCAAAATCGATTCTGGAACACCTAAAAGTTTAGCAAATTCAAATTCATCACTTTTATAGATTTCACCTATTGGATTTATTGCACATGCAATATCTCCAAAAATAGTTCCATATCCTAAAAGTAGTTCACTTTTATTTGAAGTTCCTACAACTAATGATTTTTCTTTAAAAGAGATATCATATAAAACAGACATTCTCATTCTTGCACTAAAGTTACCAATTCTAAGTTTATCATTATCCATATTTTTTAAAAAGGCGCTAACCATTGGTTCTATAGAAACAATATCATATCTTATGTCAAATTTCTCACAAACTTCAATGGCGTGTTCAATTGAACTTTGTGATGAAAATTGTGATGGCATCAAAACACAATTTAAATTTTTTCCGAAAGCTTCTTTACACAAAATAGCCACAACAGCAGAATCTAAACCACCAGATAAACCAACAGTTACTTTTTCAAAACCTGCTTTTGAAACTTCATCTTTTAAGAAACTTATTAAATATTGCTTAACTTTTTTCCAATCTTTCATTTTTAAACCTTTTCTTAAGAATTTTGATTATAACTCATTTTTTTTTGTTTTTAGATAAATCTCATCCAAATAATCATTACTTATCTTATTTATTTCTCTTTTTTTAGACTCTAATTTATCTTTAATATTAAGAAGTTCTTCCTCTTCAAAATAGTCTAAGTATTTTGGATTTATTTCGACAATTTCATCTTGATTTATCTTTAATAACTCTTTTATCTCTTCTATTAATTGCTTTTTCATTTTTACCTTAACTAAATTTTTTTAGAATATCTTCTAAATAAAGTTCCATTTTTTCTACACCAATATCACTCTCTTCATTTTTACAAGAACCACAGCAACTTCCTGCATCTGTAATATCTTCTAAATCTTGTAATGTTTTTGCACCTTTTTCTTTGATTGCATAGATAATTTCACCTAAAGTTACTTGTTTACAAGTACAAACTACATAAGAGTGAGGAAAACTTTTTGCCATTTATATTCCTCTACTTTTTTTTATTATTTCATAAGCTTCATTTATCTCTTGAAGTTTTTTTGTAGCTTCATCTATAATACTTTGAGAAGCTCCTTGCCCTGAAATGATATCTGGATGGTGTTTTTTTACCAAATTTCTATAGTTTTTCTTTAAAGTCGCATCATCATCAATAGAATTTGATTCTAAAATCTCATACGATTTTTCTAATGTTAGAGTTTTTTCATTTTCTCTATTTTTATAGAAGTTTTCAAAATTTGAAATAAGTGTAAAATAGTCATTTTCTTCAATTTTTAAAGCTTGTGCTATATCTTCTGTTATTTCTTGTTCTGCTTTTGAAAAGTCTCCATCAATAAATGCAAGATTTAACAAATATTCCATATATTTTAATCTTTTATTATAATCATGTTTTGTTAAAAGGTATAATTTATCACAAATTATTATTAGATTTTCAAATGTTTCTTTTTCTTGTTCGTATAAATTCTTAAGGTTTTCTCTTACTTCTTGTGAGTTTTGAAAATGGCTTGAAATATCTGTAAAAGTATGTTTTAAAATTTCTGCTTCAAGTTCTCCTACTTTTCCATCTGCCTTTGCTACTTTTGCTAAAAGAGCTACTAAAATTCCTGCTTCATGATTTAATAAATCTCCACTAAAAATCTCTTTTTGCTTTAAATTTATATTTTTAAATTCTTCTGTTTTATAGTTTTTCCCTATAAAAAATAAAATCACTATAACAACTGCTAAAACTACTAATTCCATACTTTACCTTGAGATTATTTTTTTAATTTTGGTTGATTTTATCAAAAATTAGGTAAAATCTTTCCCTTAATAATCTAATGGAGACAAAGATGTTTGGTATGGGTATAACTGAAATCTTGCTTATTGCAATAGTTGCTATTATCGCTTTAGGACCTGATAAATTGCCTGATGCAATGGTACAAATAGCAAAATTTATTAATAAATTTAAAAATGGATTAGCTGAAGCAAAATCTACACTTGATAATGAACTAAATATTGCTGAATTAAAAAATGAAGCTACTAAATTTAAAGCTCAAATTGAAGATACAAAAACATCTTTAACAGCTGAAACAAAAATTGATTTAGGATTGAATGAAATATTAAATGATGATTTTGAAACTCCTAAAAAAGAAGCCAAAGAAATTAAAGAAGAAAATATTTCATTAAAAAATGAGGATAAAGCTTAATGTTTGAAGATTTAAAACCCCATATTGCTGATTTAAGAAAAAGACTTGTAATATCTTGTATCGCTATTGTTGTAATGTTTTTTGTATGTTTTACTTTTTATGAACCTATTTTAAATTGGATGACAGTTCCAGTTAAAGCTGCTCTTCCAACAGGTTCAAATATGATTGCAGTATCTATAGAAGAGACATTCTTTACAGCTATGAAAGTTGCATTTTTTGCTGGATTTGTAGCTTCACTTCCAGTTATATTTTGGCAAATGTGGTTATTTTTAGCTCCTGGACTTTATGATCATGAAAAAAAACTTGTAATACCTTTTGTATTTTTTGCTACTTTAATGTTTTTATTAGGTGCAAGTTTTGCTTATTATATTGTTGTTCCTTTAGGTTTTAGTTTTTTAATTGCCTTTGGTTCTACTGTTGTTACTGTATTACCTAGTATTGGAACTTATGTTGGATTCTTTACAAAAATTATGATTGGTTTTGGAATAGCTTTTGAATTACCTGTTATTACTTTTTTTCTTGCAAAAATAGGAATAGTTGATGACAAAATGTTAAAAGATTTTTTTAGATATGCGATTGTACTTATTTTTATAGTTGCTGCTATTTTAACTCCACCTGATGTTGTAAGTCAAGTATTAATGGCAGCACCATTAGTACTACTTTATGGAATATCTATTTATATAGCAAAAGTATTTAATCCTGCACAAAAAGATGAAGAAGAAGAAGACGAGGAAGAATAAACTTTGCTAGATCCATTAAAAACTTCAAGTTATGACTATAATCTTCCTAAAAATCAAATAGCTACCCATCCTGTAACACCAGCAGATAGTGCAAAGCTTTTGATTTTTAATAGAAGTACTAATACTATTATTCATTCAACTTTTAAAGATATTTCAAAGTTTTTACCTAATGATTTATCAATATTCTTAAATGATACAAAAGTTATAAAAGCTAGAATTTTTGGTCTAAAAGATAGTGGTGGTCAAATAGAACTATTACTAAATAAACCTCTATTTATGGATAGATACTTAGTTATGATTAGAGGAAAAGTAAGAGTTGGAACTAAACTTCTTTTTGATGAAAATCTAAGTGCTATTGTAGAAGAAGTAAATGAAGATGGAAGTAGAATTGTAGAGTTTTTTCAAGATGAAAAAAAACTAGATTTTCTATCTTTAGTTGAAATACTAAATAAAATTGGACATCTTCCTCTACCTCCTTACATGAATAGAGAAGATGAAAAACAAGATGAACAAAACTATCAAACTTTGTTTGCAAAAAACTATGGAGCAGTTGCAGCTCCAACTGCATCACTTCATTTTACACCTGAATTATTAAAAAATTTAGAAGAAAAATATGGATTAAACTATCTTACACTTCATGTAGGAGCAGGAACTTTTAAACCTGTTGATGTAGAAGATATCTTATCTCATCCAATGCATAGTGAATATTTTGAAATAGGAATTGATGCTAAAAAAAACTTAGATAAAGCGAATAAAGTTTTAGCAGTAGGAACAACAGTTACTAGAACTATCGAGTATTATGCAAGAACAAATAAAATTCAAGGTGAATGTGATTTATTTTTAAATCCAGCAAATAAACCTATAAAAGTTGATTATTTACTTACAAATTTTCATTTACCAAAATCAACTTTAATTATGTTGGTTGCTTCTTTTATTGGATTAGAAAAAACTTTAGAAATATATGAAACTGCTATAAAAGAGAATTATAGATTCTACTCTTATGGTGATGGAATGTTAATACTTTAAAGGAAATTTTTATAATGGCTTATTATGTACTATTTGATACAGAAACAACAGGAGCTGCTCAAGAAGATAGAGTTATTCAATTTGGTGCTATGATTGTTGATAATAAAGGAAAAGTTGAAGCTTTTGATGAGTTATGTTCAGCTCCTATTCCCATAAAACTTGAAGCAATGGAAGTTCACAATATAACTCCTGATTTATTAGAAAATAAACCAAAAGCAGTTGAAACAAACTTCTATAAAAGATTAGAAGAGTTAAATAGTGATGACAACTATTTAATAGCTCATAATATAAATTTTGATTTAGATATGATAAAAAAAGAAGGCTTTGAAAACAACTATAAATTAATAGATACATTAAGATGTGCAAAACATCTATTTAGTGATTTACCTTATCATCGACTTCAATACTTAAGATATGCACTAGATTTATATAAATTTGAAGAGAATGAAGCTTCTAAATATGGTATAACTATAAAAGCTCATGACGCAATCGGTGATGTACTTGTGATGAAACTATTTTTATCAAAACTTGTAGGAAAATGTAGAGAAGTTTATCCAAGTTTAAATCCTATGGAAAAACTTGTAGAATTAACTACTACTCCTGTATTTATAAATACTTTTAAATTTGGAAAATACAAAGGACAAAATATAGAAGAAGTTGCAAAAATAGATGCAAACTATCTAAACTGGATGAGAACTTCTATGAGCGATTTAGATGAAGATATGAAATTTACTTTGGATAAGGTTTTAAACCAATAAATACAGATAACTATTAAACCCTACCATCAAAATATTTAGTAATATAAAAATCTTTTTACTCCAAATCGATAAAAATGAAACCAAAAGATATAAAATATAAAAATAAAGTGGTGTAAAAACTTCATAAACATAGATTTTATGTTCTATAAATACTTTTAAATATTCATCAAAATAATCTGAAAATCCAAAAATATGAGCGAAAATCTCTGCTGGATAAAAAAAGTTAAAAAATATCGTAATTGGTATAGAATAAAACTGTTCATAAGAAGTTTGAGGAAAATAGTAGTGAACTATTGGATTAAATATTAAAAACATCCAAATATTGAAAAAAACATATAAAAGCCATTTATTATAGTTTTTAAAATATTGTATAAACAAATAGATATAAAAAACTGCAAAAATAGAAAACCAAAATCCAATAGAAAAAATGTATTTAGGATAAAATACAATTACAATCAAAAAAGTATAAAACAAAGTCATATATGAAAGAATTTTTATATTACTTCTAAGTAAATAAATACCTAAACAAAACATCACAAAAGCTCTTAAAAGCGATGGTACAATATCTGTTAAGATAAGATAATAAAACAAAATAGCAGTAGTTATAAGTAAAATATCAAGCTTTCTATTTCGATAAGGGAAATATCTATCTTGAAAAAATTTATAAGGAAAATATAAAATCCAATAAATTACAAAAGATAAAACAACTAAGTGAAAACCTGAAAGTGCCACAACATGAGCTATTCCATAAGCTGTAATTACATCTCTTAACTCTTTTGAAACAGGAACGGCTAGAAATAAAGCATTAAAAAGTTCAATTATTTTTTCATCTTTATGATTATTTTCTATATTTTTTATGATTTTATCTTTGAAAGTTTGTTCTTTTTGTAATTCATCAAAGTAGATAGTTTTTGTATAAAAACCTTTTAAATAATCTATAAAATCAATATTTCTTGAAACTATTAAAATATTTAATAAATCAAATTTTTTTATTTCTTGATTTTTAGGAATACTTGTAAAAAACTCAAAATTTGAAGTTTTTAGTTTTAAAATATCAAAATCATCTTTTTGATAAATATTTAAAACTTCAACTTTTGTTTCAAAAACTTCTTCATCGATAAATTCTAAATATTTACCATATTCAAAAAGAATATTGATTAAAAGAGCAAAAAATAAGATAAATATTGTTACAATTTGTTTACTTTTAATAATTTTTATGAACATGAGAATTATTATACTTTAAAAAGGAGATTTTATGCAAATTGGTAATACAACTTCAATTTTAGGTACAACTTCGCAAAATAGCACTTCGAAATTAGAAGAAGACACTTCTACAAGTAATGAGTTTGGTGTGTTATTAGAAAACAAAACAGAAGAACAGAAAAAACTAGAAGAAAAACAACTAACAAAACAACTTTTAGAAGATTTGGAATCTGTTGCAAAAACTGGTTTTACAAAAGATGAATTAGAAAAAATCAAAAAGATTTTAGAAGAATTAGCAAAACAAAGAGCAGAATCAGGGCAAACAGCACAAACTCCTGAAGAGTATATAAGAAATTTAAAAGCTGATTTACAATACGCAATAGAAAAAGTAACTGGTAAAAAAATGGATTTTAGTGAAGATATGTTAAATAATTTTGTCAATTCTCAAAATAGTTCAAATGGACTTTTAGCAACAACATCAACAGATGAAGAGTTAAGATTAATTGATGAATTAAAACAGAAAAAATAGAAAAATTTCTATTTTTTCTTCCAAATACTCATCAATAAAGTTTTATTCTCATAATTTTTATTTTTCATTTTTATAAAAGATGAAAGCTCAATCTTATCAAGTAGTTCAAATTCCAAAAATAGATTATTTTCATTTATATGTTCATTAAACCAATTCTGTGAACTTAAAAATACAAAAAAACCATTTTTGTTTATTCGTCTTGAAACATCTTCTAAAAACTTTTTAGGATAATATAATTTATCAATTAAACTAGAATAAAATATTAAATCAAAATCTTTATAAATCTCTTTTAAATTACAAGCATCTCCTTGCATAAAAGATACTTTTTCTTTAATATTTTCTAAATCTAAATCTTTTAAAGAGATAGCTCTTTCTTCAAAAGTTTTATCTTCTTTTTTTATTTTATAATTTACGAAATCATAATGTTTTAGTTTTACCCCAATATTTATATAATTTGCACTAAAATCTATTCCTAATACTTCATCATAGATTTTTGCTAACTCAAAGCTAGTTCGTCCAACACAACAACCTAAATCTAAAGCTTTTGAGTTTTTCAAATCTTTTAAATATGGTCTTAATAAATCCACATAATTTGTGTATAACTTATCTTTTCCATAATATAAATCGCAATATGAAAATATTGATTCATCACTTTCATAAAAGTTGTTGTTTAATTGTGTTTTATACTCATTTGATGATTTAACATATCTAAATCCAGCATGTTGGAAAAAATGTTTTCTAAAAGCATATCTTGCACTTCTTAAAGTTTCATTTCCTAAACTAATAAAAGAACCACCTTTTATAAGTGCATGTCTATCATCAAATGTTGGAGTTGTAAAATCATCATAGATTGGATGTGTTACAAAACCATCAAAAGGATAAATTGGTGTTAAACTCCATTGCCAAACATTTCCAGCAACATCGTAAAAACCATCAAACTTATATTTGTCAACCCTGCTTTGATTAAACTTTTTTAAACCAATATTTGCTTCTTTATTTTGTGCATCTACAAAATCATAAAGTCTATAATACTCATCTTCACTTGGAAGTCTAACTTCAAAACCTAATTTTTCACTTTTGTATTTACAAAAAGCTTCTGCTTCATAAAAATTTACATCAACTGGATAATTAAGAGGAAGAGGAACAACTCTATTTATCTCTCTTAAAAAATATTTTTCATCTTTTTTTATCCAAAATGTTGGATATTTTGCATCTGTATAACTTAACCAGTTTTCCCCTTCCGTTGAAAAGAATTCAGGATTATTATAACCACCCTCTTTTACAAACTCCAAAAATTCTCCATTTGAAACCAAATATTTTGAAGCTTGAAAATCTTTTATAAAAGCTTTGTGATTTGAAAATTCATTATCCCAACCATAAAATATTGGATTATTTCTATCTTTTTGAAGTAAAACTTGCGCACCTTTTACATCAAGAAGCTCATTTTTTGGATATTCATTTGAAGCTTCATTTGAATACTCAAATATCTCATCTTCAATTAAATATTTTATATCAAGTTCTCGAAGTAAAACTGAACTTGTTTCTATATGAATATTTTCATGTTCTATTCCCATCAAAATAATCCACATAGGACAATCCCAATTTATAGGAAGTGAAAACTGCATATTTTCAATCAAATCTAAAACTATCTCTTTTACTTTATTTCTATACTCTTTTATCTCTTCAAAAGTTGGCCATTTGTAATTACTAGAGTTTAAATCATCCCAACTCATTTCATCAACACCAATAGCAAATATTGATTCAAAATCCTTATTTAATCTATTTTCTAAAATATTTGCTAAAACTAATTTATTTATAAAAAATGTTGCAGTATGTCCATAATAAAATATAAGTGGATGTCTAAGTTTATTTGGTTGCTGATACAAAAACTCCTTATCTTTTAATAAATCAAAAAGTTTTTCATCTAATTCATAAGTTTGTAAAAACTGTTTTTTAATCTCAGCTCTTTTTTCTTCAATTGTACCAGTACTTAAATTTACACTATTTTTTATATAGTTCATTTTTTTCCTTTTATACTTACTTTCAAACTAATTTATCTAAAAATTCTAATTTTTTAAGTTTATTATTTTTTGTAAACTCTTTGTATATATTTAATAGTTGTTTCAACTCTGAATCTTGCAAATTTATAATACAATTTTGTAATTTTTCAACTATATTTTTTGAATCAATTTCTAATAAACTTCTTGCAATATAATTTTCAATTAAAACCATTCCTAATCTTTTTATAGATTTTGTCTCTTCTAAAATATCCAAAGCTTCATCTGTTACTTTTAAAACTTCTAAACACTCTTTTTCATCATAAGAATTTATTATTTTATATAAAATATTTAAAGCAAAATTATGTAAAACAACAGGCATTTCATCTCTATCGCCAACTGATTCTTTTAAAACTACACCTAATTTTCCTAAATTTATAGCTTTATTTATAGTTTCATCATCTTTTTTTGTTTGTAAAATATATTTAAATCTATACGATATTGCCATATTTACGAATGTTGCTCCATACTCAAAAGCACCAAGAGCTGGGATTGCTAAACATTTTTGATAAAAAGTTATTGCTTCATCATAGTTTTCTTCCCATTCACAAAGATTTGCTTTTAAGTTATAAAAATGCCATAACCATAAAGGTTCATTATCTTCATTGTGAGAAAAAAGTAATTCTTCCAATTTTTTTAAAGATTCTAATGCTTCAATTTTTAGTTTTTCATCTCTTTGAGAGATTATTATAAAAGCTGCTTTTCTTTGATAATATCTTATTTCAATATCTGATGGTTTTTCATTTTTTCCTAAATTTAACTCTTT
>NZ_MUXF01000014.1:75357-84456 GCF_003063295.1 Arcobacter lacus | reverse complement strand
CCAAAAGAATAAAATTGCACCTTTCTCACCAATGTTTTCATATAAGTTAAAATTTTCTACAATTTGACCATCTGCAAGTACAGCTGTTGCTGTAAAATCTGGAGCTTTTTTTGTTACTAACATTTTTAATCCTTTTTTTTATTTAATTTATGAAATGATAATAAGTTAAAGCTTAAATTATAATAAAATTTATTAGAAGATAATAATTATCCATAAAATAGAAAAAATATTTATTTTAAAAAAGTTTTTATTTAAAATTTAAATTTTTATTGAAGTGAAAAAAGTGGATGGGGTAGAAGGATTCGAACCTTCGAGTGACGGTACCAAAAACCGTTGCCTTACCGCTTGGCGATACCCCAGAAGATTGATTAAAAAGTGGAGCTGGTGAAGGGAGTCGAACCCCCGACCTGCTGATTACAAATCAGCTGCTCTAGCCAACTGAGCTACACCAGCACACTTAAAAATGGTGTCAAGAGAGGGACTCGAACCCTCGACCTCCGGCTTATGAGACCAGCGCTCTAACCAGCTGAGCTACCTTGACATTTTATAAATTGGTTGCGGAAATAGGATTTGAACCTATGACCTTCGGGTTATGAGCCCGACGAGCTACCTAGCTGCTCTATTCCGCGATAAATAAAAGAACTTTTAACATTAAAGTTAAAGTGGAGCGGGAGACGAGACTCGAACTCGCGACAGTCTGCTTGGAAGGCAGAAGCTCTAGCCAACTGAGCTACTCCCGCAAAATCTTAAAAAACAATATAATGTTTTTAAGGAGTGTGATTATAATTGAACTTATATTAAAAAAGACTTAATATTCAACTATTTTATAGCTATTTACAAAATAAAAGTGATTTTAATCATATTTCAATAGAAAAAATTGCTCCTTTTTCTTTATTTAATACATTTATTTTCCCTTTAAAGTGAGATTCTATAATCATTTTTGACATGTAAAGTCCAATTCCTGTTCCTTTTTCTTTTGTTGTAAAATATGGATCAAATATTAAATCTAAATACTTTTTTTCTATTCCTCCTGCATTATCAAAAATAGTTGTGATAGATGTATTGTTTTTTACTTCAAGGGTAATCTTTATTTCGGGATGTTTTATATTATTTGAAATAATCGCATCTTTTGCATTTGTTAAAAGATTTAATATTACTTGAGAATACTCATTTTCATAAGCATTTATTTGTTTGTCTTCCTTAATCTCAAATTGAAAATTTATATTTAAACTGTCGAATATTGGTAACATTATTTCAATAGCTTTTTTTATAGCTTCACTCAGATAAAAAATCTCTTTTTGTTTGTTTATTTTATAAAAATCCTTAAAATTATCAATTGTTTTTGACATAAAATCCAATTGAGAATTTGATTCTTTTATTTTTTCGTTTAAGTATTTTATATCTATTTTTTTATCTTCTAGTGCTAATTGAAAATTCATATTTATAAAACCTAAATGAGTTAATGGTTGTCTCCATTGATGAGCAATGTTATTTATCATTTCTCCCATTGAAGCTAGTTTATTTTGATGAATTAAAAGTTTTTCTTTTTCATTTTTTTCTTTTGCTAAATTTTTTAACATATATCCCAGAGCAAAACTAAAAATTAAAGATTCTAACGGTGCTCCAATATGTACAGTATAAATTCCACTAATTGGAATTAAATAGTGTTCGGCTGCATAAATAAAAATGCAAACAACAAACCAACCAATAGTATAAACTATTGCATTTTTATCTCCTTTTATTATGGCAATTGTTCCTACAATAGTTGGAATTAAAAACCCTATGTGAAAAGGTATATAAATATATAAAATAGAATATTTATATATTAAAATTGCTATTAAGTCTAAAATATTAAGTATTACAAAAATATTTAAAAAAATATGAATTTTAGGCATCTTCTCTTTAGTTTTTAAAATAGCTTGTGCAAACAAAAGAGTAAATAAAAAACTAAGAGTTTCTGCTGTATCAACTAAAGCTTGGGGAATTGATGTGGGGTATGCTTGATAACTAAAGTACATAAATCCAATAAGAGATAAAAGAACAAAAATTTGCATTAAAGAATAGTATAAAAAACATTTCATTTTAGTTGAAAAAAATATGATTAAATAGTACAGAAAAGCACAAAATATTATTCCATAAGCAACTCCATACAATATACCTTCATATTTTAATAAATATTTATATTCAAAACTATTTATATAATTCCATCTAAATTGTGCAATTTTTGGATTATCATATTTGTATTTAAAAAATATCTCTTTTTCTTGAAATTTATCAAGTTTTACAACTATTATATTATTTATAATTTCATATTTAACATTTGTATAAATTAAGCTATCCTTATCTGAAACAATTGTTAAATAGTAAGTTTTATTTTCGAGTTTTTCAAAATCTAATTCAAACTTAATTGTGAATTCATCTAAAATCACATTTTGATAATCTTCATATTTTAGTTCTTTAAAATTTATATCATCTTCAGAAATATAATCTTTTATAAAATAGCCAAAATTGTGTGCATAAAGATTTGAAAAAAATAGAATAAAAAATATAAGTGATTTCATAGGCAGATTATACAATAATTTAATGAAATAATATTAATTATCATAATTTATGATTCTTTTTTGTATAATTGCGCCATGAGTAGAAATGAGTTTAAAAATATAAAAGTATTATTCGTAGAAGATGAAGAAAATATAAGAGTAAATGCTATTTCTTATTTAAAAAGATTATTTGAAGAAGTGTACGAAGCAAAAGATGCTTTTGAAGCCTTTGAAATAATTAATAGTAAAAAACCACATATTATAATAACAGATATAAATATGCCTAAAATAAATGGCTTAGAGATGATAAGAAAAATTAGAGAAAATGATATTTATACTAAAATTATAGTTTTAAGTGCTCATACTAAAACAGATTATTTATTAGAAGCAATTGAATTAAAACTTGAAAAATATTTGGTAAAACCTATTCGTCATGAAACAATATTTCCCATATTAAGTGATTGTGTAAATAAAATAAAAAATAGCAAAAATATAAAATATTTTTCAAAAGATTGTTATTTTGATATTTCAAATAAAATTTTATATAAAAATGAAAATATAGAAAAATTATCAATAAAAGAAGTTGATTTATTATCCCTTCTTTGCGAAAATAGCGATAGATTAGTCGATTATGATACTATACAATCTATTGTTTGGAATGATGATTTTATGAGCGAAGGGGCTTTAAGAACAGTAGCAAGAAAACTAAGAAAAAAACTTCCAAAAGATTGCTTATATAATTTTTCAAAGATTGGCTATAAAATTACTACTGTTTAATTATCTTTTATTTAGATAAAATAACTATTTGCTGCTTAAATATTCTTTTGCAACTTTGATACATAATCCAGATTTTGAACTTGCATCTATTAGACTTTCACCATCGTTTAAAAGTCTTAGTAAAATTACTTGTTTTGCTTTCATACTAACATTTGTTATTGACATTTTTCTCCTTTATAATTTATTTTGTTTTTTATATTAGATAGCTCTAACATTTTTTGCTTGAGGACCTTTATCGTTTTTACCGATTTCAAAAGATACTTTTTGACCATCATTTAATGTAGATCTTCCGTAATTTAATGAATTAATTTCACTATGGTGAACAAAAAACTCTTGATCTTCATTTTCTAATTGGATAAACCCAAAACCTTTTTCACTGTTGAACCATTTTACTGTTCCGATATTTTGATTTGCCATTTGCAATTCCTTATTGTTTGATGTTGCTTCATATATGAAGCTATAGATAAAGTGTAATATGGAGTTTTATTTTTATTAGGTGTTAGTATTAATTTGTGAGTATCAATAAAAGCAAACTAAAGATGTGATTAAACTCTAAATCATCTTTAATACGCCGATTGTATCTGAAAAAATAAATAAAAGCAAATTTAAAAAGAATTATTAGATTAAATTGTTTGAAAATATATGTATAAAAGCTCTTTTTTAATATTTAATTTATATTTTTCAATATCTAATTTTCTTATTTTTTTCGAGTTTTTCAGTGTTTGAACATCTTCATCTGCTTTAAATCCAGCATTAAACTCTTCTTGATTTAATTCTAAAAGTTCTTCATAAAGTTTTATATCATTTAATGCAAGATTTATTCTATTTTCGAATTGTTTTATTGTTTCAATTGAACTATCATAAACTTTTTCTAGTTCAATTGATGTTAATTCTTCCTTTTTTCTATTTTGTAAATATACTAGTTTTGAATATTCTATGTCATTTGAAAACGTATAATTTAAAGGCATAGTTATGCTTGCACCATAATTATAATAATCTTGCGATTTTTTTGTAGTTGAATCTTGATATCCAACTGCTCCAGTTAGGTTTAAAGCTGGAAGATATTTACTTTTAGTTTTTTTGTATTCATTTTGGCTTACTTGTGATTCTAAATTTGCATATAGTTTTTTTGTAGATTTTTCTAAAAATATATCTTTTGAAATCAAAGATATAGAAGGAATACTTAAATTATTTATTTCATAAGAAGTTAGTTTTTTTATATCATTTTCATAAATAACTTTATTAAGTTTTAGATTCATTTTTGAATCTTCTAATAAGTTTTTTTTCATAATAGCATCGTTTAAATCACTAATATCGCTTTGACCATTTCTATATTGCGATTTTTTTATATCAACTTCTATTTCACTATTTTTTATGTTTAGGTCATTTTGTAAAATATTTATATCATTTATTTTTAAATCAATAAAGTTTTTATACAAAGTATTTAAATCTTCAAAATTTTCCATTTTTATTTTTAAAGCTTCTTGTTTAAATAAATTATTTGCATAATCAATTTGAGAAGAAATACCACCAAAATCAACTATTTTTTGATTTAAATTTAAAGAATAATCTTTTGTTTTTATATTTTCATCATCTTTACTTTGACTAAGTGATATATTCAAATCATTTAACCATTCATATTTATTTACCTCTTTTTTTTCTTCTATGCTTTTTGTTTCTAAATCTCTTATTTCATTTTTTAAAGGCATTAAAACTTCATTTGATTTTTCATTTGCAAAAAGCAAAGAAGAGAATAAAAAAGAATATAAAATTTTTTTCATTATTTGAACTCCACAGTTATACTTTTACCAAACTCTTTTGAGTCAATTTCTAGTTCTAACTTATATGCAGAAATAAAAGTTTTATCAGGAGTAATGTCAAGTTTTTTTATTTTTACATCTGATTTTTTACCATCTAAATAAATCTCTTTTGATTTTATATCTTTATAATCTTCACTATTTAGATAAATAACTAGTTTTGCTTTACTTATATCATATGCAGTTGCGATTTTAGTTCCTACATTTACATAATCATATTTATTAACAACAAACTCTTTTAGATATAAGTTGTCTAAAGCAATTTCTTTTTTGCTTAGTGTATTTTTTGTATTTGCTATTGAAATTTCTAAATCTTTTATACTATTTTTTAATTCAATAATTTCCATATATTTTTCATCTTTTTCAAAATCACTTTTACCTTTTATAGTTTTAAATTTATTGTAATAATCTTGTAAAATTGAGAGTTTTTCATTTAAAAGATTTAATTGAGTTTGATAAAGGCTAAGATTTTCTTTATCTAAAACATTATCAATTTTTACGATAACACCATTTATAATATTCATCTCTTTATTTTTATCAAGATATGTTATTTCTCCACTTGCATTTGCATAAATACTGAATTCATCTTTTGGTTCAATTTTTGCTATATATGAGTTAGCAAATAAAAATATTGGAAATAGTAAAAAAATATATTTTGTCATTTTTAATCCTTGATTTTATATAAAGTTGCAAAAAGAGCAGGGACATAAACTAAATTTAAAACTGTTCCCCATAAAATCCCAAATCCTAAAGAAACGGCTATTGGTTGAAGCATTATAGATTCTCCTGTTGGAAAAAATATTAAAGTAAATAAACCTAACATTGTTGTAATAGAAGTTATTAAAATAGGGCGAACTCTTAATTTTGCATTTTCAAAAAACTCTTTTTTTGTTCTTGTATGATGTAAAAAATTGAGCATAATAATTCCATCATTTATAACAACACCAGCAAGTCCTAGCATACCAATCATTGATTGTGAATTTAGATTTATTCCCATTATAAAGTGACCAATAATTGGTCCTAAAATCGTAAAAGGAATAACAGATAAAATCACAAAAGTACTTTTAAAAGAGGGGAAGATGATAAGTAAAGTTATAAATATTAAAAATATTGAAACTAAAAAAGCTTTGATAATGTCTAAAGCCAATTTATCGCTTTTTTCTTTTTCTCCTCCAAAATTTATTTGAATACCAGATTTTTTTATGTCTTCTATAGTGCCTTCAAGTTTTTCTAAAACTTCAGTTGCATTTACAATATCATTTTGAACATTTGCCATAACTTTTTTATAAATTTGTCCATTGATTTTTTGCATTTCATTGAAATTTCTTTCAATTTTGAAATCAACAACTTCTTTTAACTGAACAAATTGGTTATTGTCAAGTGGAATGTAAAAGTTTTTTAACTCTTTTATACTATCTTTATTTACTGATTTTGTTATTATTTTGATAATTCCATCTTCATTGAAAGTATTTGCTTGTTCTCTTTCTAAAAAGAAACTACTAATGGCTTTTGCTATATCACTATCTGTAAGTCCTAATTGTCTTCCATAAGCATTTACTATATATTTATATTCACTTTGACCTAATATTGTGTTATCAGTTATATCTTTTACTCCATTTATATTTTTTAGTTTTTCTTTTAATTTTTCAATATTCTGAACTAACAATGAAGTATCATAAGAATTCAATAAAATCTCAATATCTGTTGAATCCATACCCATTTTTTGAGAGATTATGTTATAGTCAATGGCATTGTCTTCTTTTAATAAAGGATTGATTAAATCTCTAATCATATTCATAGCATCATTAGAACTAATAAGTCTTACTTTATCTGGTCTTTCAAAATCAAAACTAAAGTTTAAAATAGGATTTATATAGTTTTCTACAAAATTTTCTTCTCTAAACTCTTCAAGTTCCACTGAAAGAATAAATCCATTTTCTATCTCCTCTTCATTATCTGCAATATCAACATATAATCCAATTGTTGTTGTTATATTTTTTATATAGAGTTCTTTTGCATTCTCTAAAAGAGCTTTTTCATACTTTTTTGCAATATTATCGGTTATTTCAATAGGAATAGAGTTCTCAAGTTTAACTGCAATTTCAATATTACTTGAATCAATATCTGGAAAAAGTTGGAATCTACTACTTTTTATAAGAATAATAGAAATTATGGGAATAGTTATAAAAAATATAACTAAGAAGCTTCTTTTATGTTCTATTACTTTGTGTAAAATATTTTCATAAAAGTTATATACTTTTGTCCAATCTAATTGTTTTTCATTTACCTTTAAAATATGTTTTGCATGAAGTGGTAAAAATAAAAATGATTCAATAATTGATGAAACTATCAAACAAGTAATAACAATAGGAATTAACTTAATAAAAAGTCCCATTTCTCCACTAACAAATAACATAGATATAAAAGCAAAAACAGTTGTAATTCCAGCTATTATAACTGGACCTATCATCTGTTTTGTACCTTTTAAAATAGCTTTGTCAAGTTCATAACCTTCATCAATATGTCTTTGAATATTTTCACTTACGATAATTGCATCATCAACTACAATTCCAAGAGCTATTAACATGGCCATCATTGAAACCATATTTAGACTATATCCCATCATTTCTAAAAATAGTAATCCAATAATAAATGAAAAAGGAATACCTAAAATAATAACAAATGATAATCTAGGACTAATCAAAATATACATAGCAAATCCAACTAAGATTAACCCTAAAGTTATATTTGCCAAAATCGTATTTAATCTTTCATTGATTAATTTAGAATTGTCTCTTGAAACAACTAAAGTAATATCTTCATAAGAAGCTTCAGTGTTTTTAAGTAACTCTTTTATCTCTTTTGTTAATTTTATACTATCACCATTTTTATTTTTATATACTCTTAGAGTTAAAGTATTTTCTCCATTAAGTCGAGAAATAGTCTCTTTTTTAGGATATCCAATAGTTATGTTTGCAATATCATTTAGATAAATCTTTTTTCCATCTATTTTTAAAATACTATTTTCCCAAAATTTCGAGTCAAATTTATTGTTAGCTGCACTTAAATAGACATGATCTCCAACTTGTTCTATATTTCCAACAGGATAGATATAAGATAATTGTGAAATTGCATCAATAACACTAGAACTATTTAATCCATACATATTTATTTTTTTATTGTCTAAAGCTAACTCTATTTGTAAATCTGCATCTCCAAAATTTCGTACTTTATTTATATTCTTAATTTGCATTAAAGAGTTTTTCAAATTATCTGCAATTTTTAATAACTCTCTTTGATTATATTTTGAAGAAGATAAAGCAATAGATAATAATGACCACTCTTCATCCATAATTCTTACATTTGGTTCTTCCATATCCGAAGGAAAATATCTTTTTGCAAGACTTACTGCATCTTTTACTTCATTTAATTTTATAGTTTTATCAACTCCATCTTGAAGTTCAATATTTATTGAAAAAAATCCTGAATAAATATATGAAGTGATTTTTCCAAGTCCTGAAATAGAGTTTAATTGATTTTCTATTTCACTTACTGCAAAGTTATTTAGACTTTCTGCACTAGCTCCTGAATAACTTCCTTCTATATCAAGTTTTTCAAGTTGAGTTGTAGGAAAAACTTCTTTAGGGATATTTATATATGAAAAAATTCCTAAAATTAAAAAAAATATTAAAATAGTGTGGTTTAGTTGAGAGTTTTTATAAAAATAGTCTATTATTTTGTACATAATAAACCTTGATTAATAGATAGATTTTTTAATATTCTTTCATTTATTTCATTGCTTGAAAAATTAAATCTAAATATTGACTCTTTGATATGAGAATATATATTTTCTTTTTTTATACCTCTAAACTTTTTCAAACGGTTATTTATAAACTCTTGCAAATCAAGTGTTGAAGTATAAAAACCTACAACTGTAAAATTTTGTGTATGTTTATTGTAAAGGA
>NZ_MUXF01000014.1:0-75248 GCF_003063295.1 Arcobacter lacus | reverse complement strand
TGATTTTTATATATTCTACTTGAAAAGCATTTCCTTTTAATATAAGTGAGTCATTTATTATTGATTCTCTAAATATTTTATAGTAGTAATTTATAGTTTGTCTACTTAAATTAAGTATTTTTGATGTTTCACTTGCTGTGAAATCTTTACTAAAGTAAATACATATTTTTTTTAATTTTAATTCCATATTGATTCTCATTTTGTTTTTTAATAAAATTAAGTAAATTCTGAAAATATTTTAATATAAAAAAATGTCCAAAAAGTGGCTTCTTGAAAAAATATTACTTGTCATGATAGAGTTTTTATGCAGAAAAACTTAAGCAATAATAGGAAATAATTCCAAAATGATTGAGACTAGTTATTATAATCATAATATTTGAAAAGGAAAAACATGAAAATAAAAAGAAAAATTATACCAATGTCATTTTGTGTATCTATGGCTTTGACAACTCAACTTTTTGGAGCACAAAACATTGAAAAAACAACAGTACTTGAAGAAATAAAAGTTTCAGAAGAAAATGTATCTTTGAGTAATATAACAGAAGAAACAGGTTCATATACAACAGGAAGTATGAGTACAGCTACAAAACTTGATTTATCTTTAAGAGAAACACCACAATCAGTTTTAGTTTTTACTAGACAAAAGCTAGATGATCAAAATATCACTTCATTTCAGGATTTATTGGTAAAAACTCCAGGTGTTAGTGTGAATAAATGGGATGAGAGAGTTATGCCTACAGCTAGAGGATTTAGTGTAGATTATTACTTATTTGATGGAATGCCAACTTATCAGCAAAATGCAAATGATATAGATTTAATAGTTTTTGATAGAGTAGAAGTTGTAAAAGGTGCAAATGGGCTTACAACAGGAGCAGGAAATCCAGCTATGGGAATGAACTTTATAAGAAAACATGCAAATAGTAAAGAATTTACGGGAAATATAGATTTGAGTGCAGGTTCATGGGATAACTACACATCTTCAGCAGACGTTCAAACTCCACTAAATAGTGATGGAAGTATAAGAGCAAGGTTTGTCGCAAAACATCAAGATAAAAAATCATATATGGATAATTATGAAAAACAAACAGATGTTTTTTATGGTGTAGTTGATATGGATTTAACAGATACTACATTTGCTTCTTTTGGAGCAAGTTATGAAGACTTACAAAGAGATGGAGTAAGATGGGGAGGATTACCTGCATTTTACACTGATGGCTCAAGAACTAATTTTAGTCGTTCAAAGACAGTTTCAGGTGATTGGACATATTGGGATGTAAAAACTAAAACATATTTTGCAGATTTAAAACAGTATGTTTATGATGATATATCTTTAAATTTATCTTTATCTCAAAGAAATTTTGATACAGATACAAAACTTGCATATTTTTCAGGGAAAATTGATAAAAATACTGGACTTGGTACAGGTTCTCCATCAAGGTATACTAGTGAAAAATCAGAAAAAGAGAATAATGTAGATTTATATGCTTCTATACCTTTTGAAATAGCTAATTTAGAGCAAGAAATAGTTGTTGGAACAATGTATAATAAACATAAAGTAACAACAGATAATTGGAAAAATGCAAATCTTACAAATGTTACAATAGATGTTTTTAATATTCAAAATCCATATTCTAATTGGACATCTTCAGGTAAAAATACACTTAATTCAACTACACAAAAAGCAGTTTATTTAGCTGGAAAATTTTCTTTAATGCAAGATTTAAAACTTATTTCTGGAGTTAGAGTTTCATCTTGGGAATATAATGCTGCAAATGGGGTAGGAAATAGAGAATTTGATGATGAAGTAACTCCTTATGTAGGTTTGATTTATGACTTAGATGATAATCATTCAATTTATACAAGTTATACAAGTATATTTAAACCTCAAAATTTTAAAGATACTAGTGGAAACTATTTAGATCCTATTGAAGGTAAAAGTTATGAAGCTGGAATCAAAGGTGAATATTTTGATGGACGTTTAAATACAGCTATATCTATATTTAGAATAGAACAAGATGGTGTTGGTGAAAAAATTGATGGAGTATTTGTAGCAAATACTACAGAACAAGCATATAAAGTTGCTAAAGGGGTTGTTAGTAAAGGTGTCGAATTTAATATATCAGGTGAAATTACTGATGATTTTAACTTAGATTTTGGTTTAGCAAACTTTGAAGCAGAACAAGAAAATGGGACTAAATTTAATACAGATTCTTCAAGAACAACAGCAAATTTATTTGCAAAATATACTATTGACGATTATAGATTTGGTGCAGGATTAAACTATAAAAGTAAATTTTATACAGGAAGCAATGCAACTAAAATTACACAAGATGCCTTTATCACTACAGATTTAATGGCTGGATATAAAGTAAATAAAAATTTAGATTTTCAGCTAAATATAAATAATGTATTTGATGAAAAATATTATGATAGAATTGGTAACAATAGCATGGTTTATGGTGACCCTAGAAACTTTACTCTTGGTATGAAATATACTTTCTAAAATAAAGATAAAAGAGATTAAAAACTCTTTTATCTTCAAATAAAATATAAACTAAAATTAATTCTTTTTAATATATGATTATATGTTCATATGTTTATATAAAAAGGAATAATATGATTGTAAATTGCTGCGAACACTCAAAAGAAGTAGAAAATGTAAGAAAAGCTTTAGCTACTGATGAAACTTTATATGACGTAGCAGAACTTTTTAAAGCTTTTGCTGATACTACTAGAATAAAAATAATTGCTATTTTAAAAGAAGAAACTTTATGTGTTGGAGCAATAAGTGAAATTCTAAATATCAGTCAATCTGCGATTTCTCACCAACTAAAAGCACTAAAAAATGCAAAAATTGTAAAATCAAAAAGAGAAGGTAAATGGATATATTATTCACTTGATGATGAACATATAAAAAGGATTTTTGATATGGGATTTGAGCATATAACAAAAGGATAATTTTATGAAAAAGGTCAAATTACAAAATTTAGATTGTGCATCTTGTGCTTTAAAGATTGAAAAATCTTTGGTTAATATGGAAGAGTTATCAAATGTAAAATTGAATTTTTCCACTTCAACTCTCACTTTTGAACAAAATACAAAAAAAGATATTTTAGACAAAATAGAAAAAGAGATTCAAAAGATAGAAAAAGATGTAATTATTTTAAAAGATGAGATAAAAACTCAAAAAACATTTTGGCAAAATTTAGATAAAAAACTTTTAATTATTACTTTGATTTCTTTTTTTCTAACTTATATCTCTTACAACTACGTAGAAAACAATTATTTAAAATTTACAGTTTATTTAGTAGCATATTTATTAGTTGGTTTTGATGTTTTATCTAAAGCTTTTAAAAATTTAACAAATGCTAGATTTTTTGATGAAAATTTTTTAATGTCAATTGCTACTATTGGAGCTTTTGTTTTAGGAGATTTTGTTGAAGGTATTGCTGTTATGGTATTTTATCAAATTGGTGAAATGTTCCAAAAAGTTGCAGTTAATAATTCAAAAGATAGTATAAACTCACTTTTAGATATAAAACCAGAATATGCAAATGTAAAAGAGGGTGATAATGTTGTACAAAAAGCTCCTGAAGATGTAAAAATAGGGGATATTATTTTAGTAAAAGCTGGTGAAAAAGTTCCTGTTGATGGAATTTTGCAAAGTAATGATTGTTCTTTTGATACTAGTGCAATTACAGGTGAATTTAAACCAAAAACGATAAAAGAGAATGAAGAAGTTTTAAGTGGATTTATAAATATTTCAACTGCATCTTATGTAAAAGTAACTTCTTTATATAAAGATTCAACTATTGCAAAAATTATAGAACTTATTGAAAATGCAAGTTCAAAAAAAGCAAATGCAGAAAAATTTATAACAAAATTTGCATCAGTTTATACTCCAATTGTTATAGCTTTAGCTTTAATTTTAGCATTTATTCCTCCCTTATTTATCGAAGGTGCAATTTATTCTGATTGGATTGAAAGAGCATTAGTATTTTTGGTTATTTCTTGCCCTTGTGCTTTAGTTGTTTCTATTCCTTTATCATTTTTTAGTGCAATTGGTGCTGTTTCAAAAAAAGGTGTATTAGTAAAAGGTGCAAACTATATAGAAAAATTAACAGAGATTCAAGAAATTATTTTTGATAAAACTGGAACTTTAACAAAAGGAGTTTTTCAAGTTACAAGAGTAGAGAGTTTTAATTTAGATAAAAATGAACTTTTAGAATATGCTGCTTTAGTAGAAAGTTTTTCAACACATCCAATAGCAAAGGCAATAGTAAACGCTTATGACAAAGAGTTAAATTTAAAAGAAATAAGTTCTTGTGAAGAGTTAAGTGGATTGGGAATAAAAGCAAAGATAAAAAATAAAGATATTTTAGTTGGAAATGAAAGATTACTTAAACAGTTTGGCATAGAAGTAAAAAAAGAGATAAAAGAAGAATTAAATATCGTTTATATTGCTATTGATTCTAAATTTGAAGGATTTATTGTTGTAAGTGATATTATAAAAAATGAAGCAAAAGATTTTATAAATGAACTTAAAAAATTAAATATTTTTAAAACTTATATGCTAACAGGTGATAAAAAAGAAGTTGCTTTAAAAGTGGCAAATGATTTACAAATTGATGAGGTAAAATATGAACTTTTACCTCAAGACAAACTAAAAAGTTATGAAGAGATAAAAAATAAAACAGCAAAAATTACAGCTTTTGTAGGTGATGGAATAAATGATGCTCCAACTTTGGCAAATTCTGATGTAGGTTTTGCTATGGGAAAAGTTGGTAGTGATTTAGCTATAAAATCAGCTGATATTGTAGTTTTAAATGATAATTTAAATTCTATAAGTGATGCTATAAAAATTGCTAAAAAAACAAAAACTATTGTATATCAAAACATCATTTTTATTATGTTTATAAAAGTTATATTTTTAGTTTTAGGTGCAGATGCTATTATAGGTATGAAAGAAGCAATTTTTGCTGATATGGGAGTTGCTTTGATGGCTATATTTAACTCGATGAGAATTTTAAAAACAATAAATAAAAAAAGCTAAAAACTAGCTTTTTTTATTTTCTACTTGTCATGATTGACTTTTTACGCAGAATTATTTAAGCAAAATATCGAAATAATTACGATTTTATGAAATTAATTATCATAATATCTTTTTGTATAAGGAAAAGAATGAAAGAATTAATAAAATCTTTAAGTATTCCAGAAACAAGTGGAAAAAAGATTGGACTATTTAGGGCACTCTGTGCTATTTTTGGTGGTTTGATAGTTGCATATTTAGGTATGACTTTACTTATTTATATAATTCCTGGAAAACCTGGAGAATCTATCGTTGTACCATTGCTTCTTAATACTATGGTATGGGCAATATCTGCTTTATGGATTAGTTTAGCATATAGTAAGTTGAGTGCAATATTAAGAGTGATTGTACCTACTTTGATATTTTCAATTTTAATTGCTATTTTATATAATATTTAGGGTAAGAGATGAATCAAGAAATAACACAACAGGAAAAAAAGAAATTATTTAATCAAAGACTTCAAAGAGTTCATGTTACAACAGGAATAAGTTTTTCACTTCTTATGTATGTAGCAGTATTTTTTGGAATTTTTGCAATTTTACTTCCATATATTCAAGTATGGGAAAAACCATCACGACACTTTAAGGTAGCTGAACCTACAACTATAAATTATAGTGCAATGATAGATCCTGTTTTAGCAGATCCAGAATATCCAAAAATAAATCCAATTTCTATTACTTTTCCAGGATATATGGAAGATCCAGCTCTTAGAATATCAACAGAATTTGTAGAAACAAAGGTATTTAATCCAAACACAAATTTAGAAGTTAAAAATGAAGGTGATTTATCAGAATTAGCAAGATTTTTAAATCATATGCATTATGGAAGACCATTTAAAGATTTTGGATATTTTTTATTTGGTTTTATGGCAGTTGGAGTTATGTTTTTGGTTATAGGTGGAGTTATCTTAATAATTAAAATAAAATATAAAAATAGTACAACCACAAAAACAGGAGTATTTTCAAAATGGCATAGGAAAATATTTACTTGGGTATTCCCTCCTTTTATTATTATTACTTTAACAGGTGCATATATGAATATAGGATATAGTAGTTCTGCTCCTATGGCATATCTTGCTTCTAAAGGGGAAACTTATGAAATGTGGAAATTAACAGGACCAGTTTTATATCCAGAACAACCACGAATACAAAAGAAAAATGATATTGTAGCTATGCTTCCAATGAATGAATTGTTAAAAAAAGCAAAAGAAATTGCTCCTGAAATTGATTTCCAAAGAGTAAAAATTATAAATTGGAATGATAGTAGTGCAATAGCAAAATTTGAAGGGTATAATCCATATATGCCATTTTTAAATGGTATTTCAAATAAGCCTAGTGTAACTTTAAGTGGTTTAGATGGAACACTTATAAATCAACAAAAAGTTATGGATAAGCATTGGAGTGGACTATTTTATGATAGTGTTTTCTTTTTGCATTTTTTATTTGGAGTTGATACTTTTACAAGATTATTTATAGCTACGTTAATGACAGTTTCTACTTTTGCAATAGGATTTGGAGTATTACTTTGGCTTGAAAAAAGATCAAGAAAATTTCCTTTAGATATTCCAGTTTATCAAGGATTTGGAAAACTTTCTTTGGCAGTTATGATTGGTGTTATTCCTGCAACTGGATTATTGTTTTTTTTACAATGGTTACTTCCTTTTGATATGGAAAATAGAGTTTTAATTCAAAAAGGTTTATTTGCTGTTCTTTGGGTAGGAACTTTAACTTGGGCATTTTATAGATTGAATTCATATAAAACAGCAAAAGAGTTTTTATATCTTGGTGGAATATTGTTTGTTGTTAGTCCAATAGTTCATTTTATAAATAGTGGTTTTAGTCCTATTCGACTATTTGAAGAAAAAATGTATTCAATTTTAAGTGTTGATATTGGTTTATTTATTTTTGGAGTTATTTTACTTTTTGTAGCAAAAAGACTTCCAACACAAAGAGAAAAAATCCAAGCTTTTTGGACTAAAGAAAGAAATTAATAAAAGGAGAAGAAGATGAAAAAAATATTTGTTTTTATGTTTTTAAGTGTTAGTTTATTTGCACATAATTTGATTTTGAATGTAATGGATAATAAAGATAATACAATAACAGTTGTAGGTGAGTTTAGTACTGGGGAAGATGCAGCAGGGGCATTGGTAAGGGTTGAATCTTTAATAAGTGGAGATATATTATATAAAGAAAGATTACCAGAAGCAAGTGAACTTACTATTGTTATACCAAAAGAGCCATATCAAGTAGTTCTTGATGGAGGACCAGGTCATACAATAGTAAAAGAAGGAATAGCACCACTAGAAGGGTTTAATGAAGAATTAAAAAGTAAGATTGATTCAACAAAAAAATTATCTGTAGCACAAAATACAAATAATGAATGGGATTTTGTAACAATAGTATTTTTTGTATTGTGTTTAATTTTATTTGGAATGGCTATTTATTTTAGTAATAAAAATACAAATAAAATATTAGAAAAATTAAAAGAGAGTTAATTTCTCTTTTAATTCTATTATTGAGTTATATCTTTGCTTTTGATATAAACTTCATGTCCTTCTCCAGCATCTAAAATAGCTCTAAAATCACCATTTGGCTTTTTGAAAGTCACTTCACTATTTTCATTCATTTTTGTTTCAAAAATCTCTTTACCATTTTGTTCAATTATAAAATAAACACCACTAGCACTACTTCCATCACTAAATCCACCTTCACAAGTGATAGTTCCATCTCCATTATCAAAACAATTCATAATTGCTGAATGTGCAAAAGCTGAACTTGCTAATACAGCAAGAGAAAATACCATTTTTTTTATCATTTTATATCCTTTTTATTAAAATTAAATTTTTAGTTTCTAATCATTTTCAAGAGTTTTTTAATCCTCCTTTCCAATTGATAGATTTATTTGGATAAAGTCCAAGAATTAGTGTAATTAGTAATATTACAATGTAATAATAAGTCATTGCTTCAAATCCACTCCAAGAGTTTAGAGTTCCTAATGTAAATATTATTGCTGATGAAATTATTCCAAGACCAATAGGGAAGAATATTGCAAATAACATCCATTTAAAGCTATTTGTTTGCATTTTAACAACTATCATTGTAGCAATACAAGGAGGAGTAAGAAGCATAAAAATAATAATTGCAGTTGCATGAAGTGGAGTATAACCACTATTTTGTGCCATTGCTTCTTCAGCTCTTTGATTATCTGCTTTGTTATTTTCATATAAACTTCCCAATGTTGCAACAGCACTCTCTCGTGCAGCAAATGAACTTAAAAATGCTACATTTATTTTCCAATCAAATCCTGCGTATTTGGTTATTGGTTCTATTGATTTTCCTGCCATTCCAAGAAGTGAATTTTCAACTTTTTCACTCTTTATCTCTCTTAAAATGTTTTTTCTATCATTGGATAATTTCTTCAAAGCGTTATTTACTTTTTTTGCTTCATTATCTTTAAGTGGTCTTATGAATTTATAAAATAGTTCATTTTGTTTGATAAAACTTTCATCAACACTATTTGATGAATTTACCATTTTTTTAGTTCGATAATTATCATAGTAGTTCAAAAGTTCTGAAACTTTTTCTTTTGAGTTTATATATTCATAATAACTTGAATCTTTTATTTGTAAATCAAATTCACTTAAAGCATTATTTGACATATTTTCAAATTTAACTTTTGATTCATCACTAAGACCTGGAAATTGAAGTAGGGCAAAAAGTACGATTGCAACTGCAAGTACGATAGTTACAACTTTTTTAATATATAACCAAACTCTTTGAGATGAACGAATAATAACACCTTTTAAAGTAGGTAAGTGATAAGGTGGCAATTCCATAACAAAAGGTGCAGTTTCTCTATTTTTTAAAACAGTTGTTGTAAGAATTTTTGCAACTATTAAAGCACTAAAAACTGTAATTGTAGAAATATAAAACATCATAATTGCCATATCAGGTTTGAAAAATGCTGCAAGAAGCAGTGTATAAAATGGAACTTTTGCTAAACAGTTCATATAAGGAACTGTTAAAATTGTAGCCATTCTAGCTCTTTCATCAGCAATTCCTTTTGTAGACATAACTCCTGGAACAGCACAGCCTCCAACCATTGCACCACCTAAAACTAATGGAAGTGTTGATTGTCCGTGAAGACCAAATTTTTTAAATACTCTATCAAGAATAAATGCCATTCTTGGCATATATCCAACATCTTCCATAATTGCAATCAAAGCAAATAATATAAAAAATATAGGAATATAATTTAGTAAGGCATTTGCACTATTTACCATCCAAATAGCAAAATCAGTAAGCATAGGAACATCTGTAAAATTTGCTTGTGGCATAATATCAATTACAAAGTTTTTAAAATAAGCTAGAATTGGCCAAGTATAATCTGTTAGTTTGTAACCCATAACAATAGATATTTCATAAACTAAAAACATCAATGCAAATAAAATTGGAAGTGCTAAAAATCTATTTAAGATGATTTTATCAGCTTTATCTGTAATAGTTTCTTTGTTTGGATTTTCATTTGTAACAGTTTTTTGATATATTATTTCTGCACTGTCATATCTAAAAGTGGCTAGAAATGTAACGATATTTTTATCATATCTTGTTTCAAATAAAGAATTTTGTTTAATTAAATTTTCTTTAATATTTGGGAATTCATGATTTAGATGTTCAATAATAGTTTCATCACCTTCTAAAGCTTTTATAGCTAACCATCTTTTTGATAAATTTGAAGTTGAATCTTTGATTTGTTCTTCTATTTCTAAAATAAAACTTTCTAACTCTTCATAATTTATTTTAAACTCTTCGAAATTAGTTTTATTTTCATATAAAGATACAACTGATTTCATAATTTCATCACCACCAATACCTTTTGCTCCACTTGCTTCTACAACTGGACAACCAAGCATTGATGAAATTTTTTTACTATCTATTTTTATTCCTCTTCTAGAAGCTACATCCATCATATTTAAAACGACAACAACAGGAATCCCCATTTCTAAAAGTTGGAAAGTTAAATATAGATTTCTTTTAAGATTTGAAGCATCTACAACATTTACTATAATATCTGGATTTTCATTTATAATATACTCTTTTGCAACTCTTTCTTCTAGTGAGTAAGAGCTAAAAGAATAAGTTCCTGGTAAATCTACCATTTCTATTTTATAATTTTCGTATTTGAAAAAACCTGTTTTTTTATCTACAGTTACTCCAGGATAATTTGCAATATGTTGTTCTATTCCACTAACAAGATTAAAGATTGTAGATTTTCCACAATTTGGTTGTCCTGCTAATACTGTTTTTAATTTTTTCATATTTTATTCACTTCTATTAATTTTGCTTCACTTTTTCTCAAAGTTAAATTGTAATTATGTATTTTTAATTCCATAGGATCATATAAAGGTGCTTCTCTTATAACTTCTACAAGAGCACCATTTACAAACCCCATATCAAGTAATTTATACAATAAAGCTCCTTTTGCATTTAATTTTGAAATTTTTACAACAGAGCCTTTTTTTATTTCATCTAATCCCATAATCACTTTCCTTCTAATCTTTAAAGTTAATTTCTTTTATTTTTTTATAATCATCTTTTGAATAAATAACTGCATAATAGTTTTTTTGGTCATCGTATCTAATGAGATAATTTACTGGATCAGCAATAAATTTTAATCTCATTTTTTTATAATCAAACTCTTTCAAATCAAGTCTTATAAACTCAAAATCCCAAGTTAAAAGGTAAAAATTGCTATTTTTGTCTATTGCATAACCGCTTAAATTTTGTTGTTTATTTTCTGCAATATTTATATAAACAATATCTATATTTTTAGGATATTCAATCTCTTTTATTTGTATATTGTTATTTTCTTTTTTTAAATTGAAAAGTCTATTTTTATTATCTATTATTAAATATCCTAAATCAAAAGGTTTAATATTTGTAGTTTTACCCCAAATATTTTTTACAGGATATGAAAAATCTACTTCTTGTAATTTTTTATTTAATTCCTTAGAATCTTCCTTTAAATGGTCATTGTCAAAATCATAAATTTTTGCACCATCTTTAAAAATACCAAAAAATTCTTCTGGAAATTTAATCATGCCTTCATTAGTTTGAGGATTAAAAAGTGGATAAAGTTCAGTCTCTTGTTTTTTTAGTAATTTATAGTTGTAATCAAATCCTAATTTCGAATCTTTGATTTCATCTTTGGTAAAAACTCTTTCATTTATAGTAACTGGAAGTTTTTTCTGAATATCCAAATCTCTCCAATAAACAAAAGGAAGATATGATTCATACTCTTTTTGTAAAAAAGTTATATCATTTTTTATTCCATACTCAAATCTATGCTCTCCAAAATTCTTTTGATAAATAAAATCTCCTAAAATATCTGAATAAAAAATGTAGTATTTATAAAACTCTTTTTGATAATTCTCTTTATAATTTAAAAAAGATGAAGATAAAAGAATAAAAGAGATAATAAAAAAGCCAATTTTATACAATATTGTTAATCTTTGTTGTTTTACACTATAAAAGCTATCGAGTAAAATAAATGGCGAAAAGATTAAAATAGTGAATAAAATAAAAAAATCATTTATAAAAAATTGTTCTTTTACAAATATGAATAAAAATAAAACCAAAACTAAAGCTTTTAAAAATAAAACTTTTTTATTTTGTTCTAAAATCAAAGCTGAAACTAAAATATAAGAAATTATAGAAATAAGACTAAAAGCTAAAGTATCTTTAAATATTATTTGCACAATTTCTTCTGGATAATAATGTGCAGTAATTGTCAATAAACATAATGAAATGAAAGTGCAAAAAAGTACAATAAAAATTAAACCAATAAAAATATGAGAAAAAACTATTTGAATCAAATTTAAAGGTAGATGAATAGTTACTTTTACTCTTTTTTGAATAAGTTCTGGTAAAAACTGAAATAAAGCGAATAAACAGCCAAAAATGAGATAAAAAAATATTAAATCAAAATAAGGTTTTTGTTCTAATTGAACAAATCGATACCACATCATAGATTCAGGTTCAACTGTTGAAAACTCGAAGTTTAACCTAAATGTAAAATATCCTAATATTATTATTGAAATTAAAACTGAAAATGATAAAAAAGCTTTAGTTTTTAGCCATTCTTTTATAAAAATTGATTGAAACATTAGTATTTCCCTACATATCCCAAAAATTTGTCTTCAAAATCAACTTCTAATTCTTCTAATGAATCAAAGTTTTCAAATGTATAAATTTTTTTGTAATTTTTATGAGATTCAACTCTATGTACATTTTTTAAATCTATTTGTTCATTTTCATTTAATTTATAACATCTAAAATTTTCTATAAAATCTTTCATACTACTTTTATAAACCTCTTTATCTTTTTGTATGATTGCGATGTCATCAATCAAATCAACTAAATCACTCATAATATGTGAAGTAATAAGTACAGTTTTATTTGTTTCTTTTACATAATCTTTTAAATAATCAATAAATAATCTTCTGTATCCTGCATCAAGTCCCATTGAATAATCATCAAGAATTAGTAGTTTTGCATCCTGAGCAAATAAAAGTCCTAAAATTACTTGTGATTTTTGCCCAAAAGATAAAGTTGAGAGTTTTTGATTATGATTTAAATTCATAAGATTTATTAACTCATAAAAAACTTTTTTATTCCAATTTTGATAAAAGGGTGCAAAATATTTTTCTATCTCTTTTATGCTCATAAAATCATAAGTTATAAATCCTTCATATAATAAAGCAATATTTTTTTTTGTTTTTGCACTCAAATTATGAGATGGCTCTCCAAAAATCAAACATTTTCCACTATTTGGTTTTAAAAAGCCCATTAAAATATTTATTAAAGTAGATTTTCCTACACCATTTTTCCCTAAAAGACCAAAAATAGTGCCTTCTTTTATTTGTAAGTTTAGATTTTCATAAATCTTTTTAGAATTATATGAATAAGATAAATTTGAGATATCTATTACTATATCGCTATTTTTCATTTGATTTACAAGAACTCTTTCCGCAATTACAACCATTATTTTTAAAAATTTTTTTATATAAATAAAATAGTGCACCTAGCGTAATAGCTAATAAGATAATATTTTCCATAATAATTCCTAAAATTAAAATATCTGATAAATGATATCAAAATAAAGCTTTAGTAATAGTAATTATTAATTTTAGTATATTTAATTGTTTTGAAAAAAAGCAATTATAAAAGTATAATATTTTGAATTTGGTTTGGGATTTGAAAAATTTGAATTAAAAAGAAATATATAAGTGGTGGGTCATGAAGGACTCGAACCTTCGACCACTCGGTTATGAGCCGAGTGCTCTAACCAGCTGAGCTAATGACCCACGATGGCGGACAGTGAGGGATTTGAACCCTC
Source organism: Arcobacter lacus (assembly GCF_003063295.1). Lineage (NCBI taxonomy): Bacteria > Pseudomonadati > Campylobacterota > Epsilonproteobacteria > Campylobacterales > Arcobacteraceae > Arcobacter > Arcobacter lacus. The sequence goes on along the minus strand of NZ_MUXF01000014.1, from coordinate 61,762 downwards.
GGTACCGTTGCCAGTACGTCTCCTTAGCAGGGAGGTGGTTTCAGCCAACTCACCCAACTGTCCATTCTTCAGCTGTCTGAATTTATTTTAATAAAATCAGGACGGGAATTATAATAACATATCTCTTAAATATGACTTAAAATGTGAAAAAGGGATATTAAATGCTTTTTAATATCTCTTCTACAACTTTTTTTGGATTATCTGATTTGTAAATAGGTCTTCCAACAACTATAAAATCTACTAAATTTTCTTTTGAGAAAGCAATATCAGCAACTCTTTTTTGGTCACCACTATCTTCTCCAAAAGGACGAATTCCTGGACATAAAGTAATAAAATCTTTTGAAGTGTTATTTTTTATATCTAAACTTTCAAAAGCTGAGCATACAACCCCATCCATTCCTGCTTCAAAAGTATCTTTTGCAAATTGTCTTGCTTTTGTTTCTATATCTTCATTATAGATTGCTTTAAAATTTTCATTATCGAATGATGTAAGAGCAGTTACAGCTAAAACTAAAGGTTTATTTGGAATATCCTTTATTCTTTCCATAACTGTTTTCATAGCAATAATTCCAGCACTTGCGTGAACATTAAACATATCAATTATTCCAAATTTTGATATATCTTCAGCTGCATCAGCCATTGTATTTGGAATATCGTATAGTTTTAAATCTAAAAATATTTTAAAATTTGGATTTATAGCTTTTAACTCTTCTAAAAACTTTTTACCATCTCTTAAATAAGTTCTAAACCCAACTTTTAACCATACATCAAAATCTTTTAATTGTTTTACAAGGTCTAGATTCTCTTTTGCCGTTTCTAAATCTAAAGATACACATAGTTTCATAGCTTTATTCATTTTAAGCCTTTACTATTTTATCAAGTAAACCATTTATAAATTTTGGAGCACCATCACTAGCTAATCTTTTTGATAGTTCGATAGCTTCATTTATAATTATTGCTTTTGGTAAACTTTCAAATAAAATTTCATAAATTGCAAGTCTTAAAATAGATTTTTCAACAGAACCTATATCTTCTAATGTTCCCTGATTTAAGTTTGAAACTATATTTTCATCGATTTGGCTTAAGTTTTTGATAGTCCCATTAAATAAATTAAGTGCAAAATCTTTTTGATTATTTCTTATTTTTTTCTCTTCTAAAATTTCATCTACAAATTTAGTAATACCATCATTTCCTAAATCATAAGCATATAATAGACCAATAACAGACTCTCTTGCTTGTGTTCTAGTTGCCAAAATTATTTCCCCATTTCGTTATATAAATCTAACATTTCAATAATAGTAACCATAGCTTCAGCACCTTTGTTACCAACTTTTGAACCAGCTCTTTCAATTGCTTGTTCTATTGTATCAGTTGTTAAAACACCATTTGATACAGGTTTTCCATATTTTAGTCCAACTGTTGCGATACCTTTTGTAGCTTCAGCACTAATGTAATCAAAGTGTGGAGTTGCTCCTCTTATTACTGCACCAACACAACAAACAGCATCATATTTTCCACTTGATAACGCTTTTTCTAAAGCAAATGGTATTTCAAAAGCTCCTGGAACTAAAATTAAATCTAAATTATCTTCATTTCCACCATGTCTTTTGAAAGCATCACGTGCACCTTCTACTAGTCTATCTGTTATTATGTGATTAAATCTACCATTTATAACGGCAATTTTTTCATTTCCTTTAAGTCTTAAAACACCTTCTATTACTTTCATCTGTTTCTCCAAAATTTGTTTAAAAATAAGGTATCAATTATACCCTAAAGCTTCTTTGATTGCAAAAATCTCATTCATAGTTTTATATAAATCATCAATTTGTAGCATATTTGGTCCATCACTTTTTGCAGTTTTTGGATCAATATGTGTTTCAAAGAAAAATCCATCTACACCAACACTTGCTGCTGCTCTTGCCATATATGGTACAAAAGAGCTATTTCCTCCTGTTGTTCCACCAGTACTTGGTATTTGTACACTATGTGTTGCATCAAAAATTACTGGAGCATATTGTCGTAGAAGTATAAGGTTTCTCATATCCACAACTAAAGCACCATATCCAAAGGTATTTCCTCTTTCACAAAGCCAAACACCAGCTTTTTGCGAGTTTTCATAAGATACTTCGTCTATTCCTCTTGTATTTAATACTTTTTCAACTGGGTGTTTCATAGCATCAGCTGCAAGGAATTGTCCTTTTTTGATATTTATTTTTGCAGGAGTTTTTGCAGCTGCTACAAGTAAATCTGTTTGTCTGCATAAAAAAGCAGGAATTTGTAAAATATCTATGATTTCTCCAGCAGGAGCTGCTTGATATGATTCATGAATATCAGTTACAACTTTATATCCAAACTCTTTTTTTATCTCTTCAAAAATTTTTAGTCCTTCATCAAGACCTGGTCCTCTAAATGAACTTAAACTTGTTCTATTTGCTTTATCAAATGAAGCTTTAAAATAAAATTCTACTCTTTTATCTTCACTTAAAGGTTTTAATTTTTCAGCGATTTTCATCACCGTATCTCTATCTTCAAGGACACATGGTCCTGTCATTATTTTTAACATTTAAAAAATCCTTCAATTTTTTTTAGTGGATACTAATAATCCACTCATAATAATCAAGATTATACCTAAAACTATCAAAAATGAAGGAAAATTATCTCCTAAAATAGTCCCTAAAATTATTGAGAAGGCTATGTCACTATATGAAATAGTGCCGATTATTCCAGCTTTTGCAAAAGAATATGCTTTTGTCATAAGAATTTGTGCTAATGTTGCAAAAGTTCCTAAAAGTAAAATAAATATCCAATCACTTAGCTGTGGCATAACAAAAGTTGCTAACATAAAATCAAGATGAGGGTTTGTATAAAAATTTCCAATTATCATCAAAATTAGTGGTCCAAGTGCTCCTATTGCCATAAAAGATAAAACTATTGCTCTTGAATCATAGTATTTTCTAAGTTCTCTCACAGAAGTATATGCAAGTGCCGCTCCTATTCCTGAAAGTATCCCTAAATAGTCACTTTTTTCTAAATTTGTTCCATTAAATTCAGTGATAAATAAAATTCCAATAAATCCTATAAAAACACCAGTCCAGCCTCTAACACCTAATTTTTCTTTTAAAAATATATAAGCAAAAATTGCTGTAAAAATTGTAGAAGTTTTGGAAAAAGTCATAGCTTCACCTAAAGGAATATTTGAAATATTATAAAAGAAAAATAAAAGGGCAACAAAACCAATAAATCCTCTAAATATCAATAACCAAAATTTTCCACCAAGTTGTTTTAATGGAGAGCGATAAATAGATATTAAAATAAATATTACTCCAAAAATATTCCTAAAAAATACAACTTCTACCGAGCTCATAGAGTTACTTAACTGTTTTGCAGCAACACTCATAAGTGCGAATAAAAATGAAGCAAGAAGTATATATTTTATTCCTTTTGATAATTGTTCATCCAAAATAATTCCTTAATCGTATAAAAATGCGATTGTAGTGCTTATGCTATTAAAACAAGGTAAAAAATAAAGCTTTTTTTGGATAATATTAGCCTAAAAATGACTATATTATAGGAAGATTATGGAATATTTAAAAATTGTTGGTGGAAAAGATATTTCAGGAAGTGTAGAAATATCTGGAGCAAAAAATGCTGCTTTACCTTTGATTGCTTGTACAATTTTAGGAAAAAATGAGATTACAATTGGTAATTTACCAAATGTTGTAGATATAAATACTTTTTTAAAACTTATTTTAAAACTTGGTGGAAACTATGTAAAAGAAGAAAATAGTGTAAAAATAAATACTTCAAGTATCAATAATACAACAGCAACTTATGATATTGTAAAAACTATGAGGGCTTCAATTTTAGTTTTAGGACCATTATTAGCTAGATTTGGGCATTGTGAAGTTTCGCTTCCAGGAGGTTGTGCAATAGGTCAAAGACCAGTTGATTTACACTTAAAAGCATTAGAGCAAATGGGTGCAAAAATAGAGATTCTTCAAGGATATATAAAAGCAACAGCACCACAAGGATTAAAAGGTGCAAAAATAGTATTTGATAAAGTAACAGTTGGTGGAACTGAAAATATAGTTATGGCAGCTGCACTTGCATATGGAACAACAACTATTATAAATGCAGCAAAAGAGCCTGAAATTGTTCAACTTTGTGAAGTTTTAGCAAATAGTGGTGTTAAAATAGAAGGAATAGGTACTTCGAAAATTATAATTGAAGGAACAGGACAAAAATTAATCGATATAAAACCTTTTGATGTAATTCCTGATAGAATAGAAGCTGGGACTTATATGTGTGCAGCTGCAATTACAAATAAAAAATTAAAAATAAATAAAGTTATTCCTTTACATCTTGAAGCAGTTATTTCAAAACTTGAAGAGATGAATTTTGAAGTATTACAAGATGAAAATAGTGTGACAATTTTACCAACAACTGAGATAAAACCTGTAAATATAATCACAACAGAATATCCAGGATTTCCAACAGATATGCAAGCACAATTTATGGCACTTGCAACCCAAGCAAATGGAACTAGTACTATTGATGAAAGATTATTTGAAAATAGATTTATGCATGTTAGTGAACTTTTAAGACTTGGAGCAGATATTCATCTAAATGGAAATATTGCAACAATTAATGGAAAAACTGGAAATTTACATGGAACTGATGTTATGGCAACAGATTTGAGAGCTTCATCAGCATTAGTTTTAGCTGCACTTGTAGCAGATGGTGAAACAAATATTCATAGAATTTATCATCTTGACAGAGGATATGAAAATCTTGAAGGAAAATTATCACTTATTGGTGCAAATGTAAAAAGATGTAAAGAGGAGTAATTTTGATTCAAACACTAAAAAAAATATTTTTTTCAAAAGAAAACTTTGAAAGTGATGAATTTGATATGTTTATAGAGATTTTAGAATCTTATATGAAATCAAATCATCCAAAGATAAAAATAGATTATAGTGTTTCTAAAGATTTTAAAAATGAGACAAATTTAAAAGTTAAAAAAAGTTTGATGATAGAAAATGTTGTCAAACAATTTTTAAATTTTGAATATACAAAAACAACACAAAAATCAATTCCAAAAGATAAATTTTGGCAAGGATACAATTTAAATTCAGTAACAAGTTTTAAATATCCAACTGATTGGTTAAAAAGAAAAGAATTTGTTTATAGAAGAGATGATAGATGTTGTAATAGATGTGGAAAAGTTTTAAATGAATTGACAGATGTTCATACAGCTTTTGTAAAAGAGATAAAAGATGGTGGAACTTTTCACTTTGAAAATATTATAATTTTATGTTTTGATTGTTATAAAATTGTAAATTTTAATCAAAATGATTCAAAGGGAAATTTACATATTTCTTTAAATGATAAATTATTGAGTTTAGTAAAAAACTAAGATTTTTTTATTCTTAAATCCAATTTATGGCACATTTTCACTCCATATAAATATATTATCCACGAAACATAAATCCAAAAAAATGTAAAAAGTAAAGTTGCAAGAGAACCATAAATAGTTGTGTAAGTTTTATTATAAATTACATAATAAATAAATAAGTTTTTAGAGATACTTAAAACTGCTAAAGTAAAAAATGATGATATTAAAGCCGCGTAATTGTCTATTCTTTTATTTGCACTTAATTTAAATAAACTAAAAAATATAAACCAAGTAAATATAAAAGATATAGAGTTTCTCAAGAAATCATTTTCTAAAAATGACAAAACAAAAGTTAAGATGACAAAAAATAGAGGAAATATTATAAAAAATAAAGAATAAATAAAAAAAGACAGTATAACAGGACGTCTTACTGTTTCATGAATTTTATTTACAATATAATCATAATCTTTAAAAAACATCACAAAAACAAATATCATATAAATAATTCCTAAAAATCCTAATTTATTTGAGTTAGAAATATAGTTTTCTAAGGCTTCAATTATATCTTTTGAGTGAGTTGGATTTATAAAATTAAATAGATAAATCGTAAAAGTATTCATATAATCATGAAATTCTGGGAAATTTGAAATAATTGCTATTGCTAGAGCAATTATTGGTAAAATAGAGAAGATAGTAAAAAAACTTAAACTCGCTGCGTAGTAAGTTGTATCATCATTAAAAAACGAATCAACAGCAAGAATAAATTTTTTTAAAAGACTTATATTACCATCTTCTTTTTGCATAACTAAATTATAATCCCATTTTAAAAGGATTTAAGATGTTATTTGGGTCAAAAGCTTTTTTGATACTTCTAAATAGATTCATCTCAGCTTCAGTAAATGCGATATTCATAAATGGTGCTTTTGAAAGTCCAATACCGTGTTCTCCACTTAAAGTTCCACCTAAATCTACAACATATTGAAAAATTTCTTCGATAGCTTTGTGTCCATCTTCCATCTCTTTTTCATTTGTTTTATCTTTAACCATAACATTTACGTGGATATTTCCATCACCTGCATGACCAAAACATGGAACGTTGAAGCCATATTTTTCACCAATTTTATAGATTCCTTCTAATGCAATTGGTAATTTACTTCTTGGAACAGAAATATCTTCATTTAATTTTTTTGTTCCATAAATCATAGTTGCTGGACTTGCATTTCTTCTTGCAAACCAAAGTTTTTTGCTCTCTTCTTCATCACTTGCTACTATAAAATCAATAGAACCATTTTGTGCAAAAGAGTTTTTTAAAGTTTCTAATTGAGAGTTTATTTCATCTTCACTACTTGCATCAACATCCCCAACTAAAATTCCACCTGCATTTTCAGGAAGGCTAATATGAGGAAATTTTTGTTTTAATGCTTTAATTACAAGTGCATCTAAAAATTCCATTGCAACAGGATTAGCACCAGCAGCAAGTGATTTAAAAACAGCTGTCATAGCACTATCAACGCTAGGAAAAACTCCCATATATGTCTTTTTGAATTTTGGTTTTGGAATTAGTTTTAAAGTAATTTCAGTGATAACTGCTAAAGTTCCTTCACTTGCTATTAAAATTCCAGCTGTGTTATAACCTGCTACATCTTTAATAGTTTTTTTACCAGCAACTATAATATCTCCATTTGGAAGAACAGCTCTTAATGCCATTACATAATCTTTTGTAATACCATATTTTGCAGCTCTCATTCCACCTGCATTTTCACTTACATTTCCTCCAAGAGATGAATACTCTTCACTTGCTGGATCTGGCGGATAAAATAGTCCTACTTCTTCAACTGCTTTTTGAAATTGCATATTTATAAGTCCTGGTTGAACAACTCCAACCATATTTTCCATATCGATTTCAAGTAGTTTATTCATATGTCTTTCAAGTGAAAGAATAATTCCACCATTTGCAGGAAGTGCACCACCAGTAAAACCTGAACCAGCTCCTCTTGGAACGATAACTATTTTATGTTCATTACAATATTTTAAAATATCACTAACATCTTGTTCGTGTCTTGGAAAAACTACAGCATCAGGTTCAAATCTACTTCTTGTTGCATCATAACAAAAAGCAATTAAGTGAGCTTTATCACTTTTTATATTTTCTTCACCAACAATAGAAGTTAAATAATCTAAATGTTTTTTATCAATCATTATTTTAATCCTAAAATTTGCTTATAATAATCATCATAACCTAAATCTTCTTTATCAGAGAAAAATGGAATAGATGAAAAATCAATAAGAGGTCCTTTTATCTCTTCAACTCTTGTATAAAATGGCATTTGTTTTTCTTTTATATTTACAGGGAAACTATAAACATCCAATATAGCGAATGTTTTTGTATCAAGAATATATACTTTACTATCTAATACAAAGAAGATTGTTCCTAAGTTTTGTTCAATTGCAAATTTTTGAATATCTTCTTTTGTTGGGAAAGGTTGATTATTTACTTTTAGTTTTGTAGCAAAAATATCTGAATGAATAAAGTTATTTTGTCTAAAATCACTTCTTACAGCTTGGAAACTATCATAATCAGGTGCAATTAATAAAGATTGATTATACATATAATTTAAAACAATTACATCATTATTTGTTACAACTCTTTTTGTAGTTGGAATAGCATCTTGTTTTAAATCATCAAAAGGAAAATATTCAACAACTGACGAAGTAGGAGTTGAACTGATAACTTTTGCATTTGCAACAATTAATCTTTTATCATTATCATAAATATGTACAACAATACCAGATTGTCCAACAGTTAAATTACCAACATCAATTGTACTTTGGTTATCTTTTAGATTTACAACTTTTGCACCAATAGGTTTGATTGAAAACTCTTTTTTAGAATAGTTTAAACTATTTGCATAAGTTTTAGGTGTATTTGATAAAGCTTGATTTGTATTTTTATAAAAATAGTATGAATAGCTAAGTTTATTTTGAGATGTTGTAACTTGAATATCTAAAATATCCCAACCAGATTTTTTCATATCATTTAAAGTCAATTTTCCTTCACAAATTCCACCATCAAGTTTTGAAGTTTCAATTTGAGAAGGTAAATCTAAACCATTTTTATAACAAATAGTTTCATCAGCTAATAAATTACTTGAAAGTAGAGATATTGCACCTAAAAATAGAGCTTTGTTAAACGTTTTTTTCATCATTTTTCCTATTAGTTTGATTGTAATTCTTGAAGTTTAGTTCTAACTTCATCAACATGTAAAATTTCGATTTTTTCACCTTTTACACTTTTTGTTTTTCTGACACTTACTTTATCCCAAAAAGCTGCAATTTTTCCTTCAGGATTTATAATAAAAGTGCTTCTTACTACACCCATAAACTCTTTACCCATAAATTTTTTCAGTTGCCAAACACCAAAATCTTGACATATTTTTTTCGTTTCATCAGATAATAAAGTTATTGTTAAGTCATATTTATCAATAAATTTTCTGTGTTTTTCTGTATCATCAGGACTTACTCCTATAACAACAGCATCTAAATCATCAAAAAATGAGTGTTTATCTGTAAAATCGCAAGCTTCAGTTGTACAACCAGGAGTTAAATCTTTTGGATAAAAGTATAAAACTATCCATTTTCCTGCTAAATCTCTTGAACAAATCTCTACATCATCTTGATTTGGAGCACAAAAACTTGGTGCATTATCTCCAATTTTTAACATAACTTTTTTCCTTTATTTTATTGCTATAAATGTTGCAAAATTTACCCATTTAAAAATAGTTTCACAATGGCTAAATCCAGCATCTTTTATCATTTTTTTATTTTCATCTTCAGTATAAGGTATTAGTACATTTTCTAAAGCTTCTCGTTTTTGTGATATTTCAAATTCACTATAACCTTGAGTTTTTTTAAACTCATAATATTCATCAATGCACTGTTTATTGAGGTTAGAATTTGTTGAAATAACTTTTTCACTAAAGATAAAAATACCTTTTTCATCTAATGAATCATATATTTTTTTTACTAATTTTTCTCTTTGTAATGGTCTGATAAATTGTAAAGTATAGTTTGAAAGAATAAGTTTTGCATCATTGTATGTTACATCATGTAAATCAGCATTTATTAACTCGATTTCAACCCCAAAAGCTTTAGCTTTGTTTGAAGCTCGTTTTAGCATTGCATCAGAGTTATCAATACCTATTAATTTTAAATTATGTTTACAATGTTTGCTTAATTCAATTAAAGTTGAAGCAGTAGAACATCCTAAATCATAAACTTTGTCATTTTCACTTAGAAAATTGCAAGCAAAATTTATTGATAATCTTTGCATCTCTTTATAAAAAGGAACTGATCTATTTAGCATATCATCAAATACGCTAGCTACTTCTTCATCAAATTCAAACTGTTTTGTAATTGATTTATTAAATACTTTATCTATCATACTTATATTTTATCTAAAAGAGTTAAAATTTTTATTTAATCAAAGAAAAATAGTTTTTTGAGACTTCAATATCATCAAGAATCTGTTTTTTTAGTTCTTCAAAACTATCAAATTTTTGATTGTCTCTAACTCTTTTTATAAATTTTATTTGAATATTATGATTATTTACTTCTATATTTTTATCTAAAATATGAGTTTCAACTGCATAATTTCCATCAGTTGTAGCTCTATGCCCTAAAAAACTAACTGAAGAGTATTCAATTTCATCAACAATAGTTTTTGATATATAAATTCCTTCTTTTGGAAGTAAAAATTCATCAATTGTTAGATTTATTGTTGGAACAAAGTTTGTAGTTCCTAATCCTTGACCTTTTTGTAAAAAACCATAGATTTTATACTCTTTTCCTAAAAGTTTATTTGCAAGTTCTATATTTCCATCTTTTATAAATTCTCTAATAGTTCTTGAATGTACAGCGATATTATCAACTTTTATTTCAGGAATAATAATAACTTCTCCATCAAAAAGCTCTTCTAAATCTTGCGTTGAACAACTTCTATTTTTTCCAAAACAAAAGTCATAACCAACAACTATTTTTTCTAATTTTGGAAACTCTTCTTTGAGTAATTTTATAAATTCCATTCCTTCAAGTTTTTTTATATTATCAAGAACGTAGTAATAAATTGGATATTTGCTATATTCTTGTCTATAACTTTTTGGAGTTAAGTTTGCAAAACCTGATTCTATTGAAACAATGGCACCATTTTCACCTAAATTTTTAAAAAGTTCTTGATGTGCTATATGCATACCATCAAATCCACCAATTGCAATAGCTGTAATTGTATTTTTATTTACTAAAATAGAAGAACTCTTCAACATTTCCATCTTTTCCTTGTAGTTTACTAATATTTGAATATTTTAAAGTCCAATTTAAAATATTTGTTTTATTTAAAAAGTTATCTCTTGCTTTTTGTATTGCATTATTATCTTTTACAATACCTTTTTTATCTCTTTTCACATTTGTTCCAACTTCAAATTGTGGTTTAAAAAGGATAATTATATCTTTTGAGGCAAGAGTATTTATAGCATCAATTATGTTTAGTATAGAGATAAATGATACATCACAAGTAACTATATCAAAAATTTCGTCACTTTCAAAATTTCTAATATCAGTATTTTCAAAAAAGTTTATTTTATCGTTATATTTTATTCGTTCGTGGAGTTGATTTGTTCCAACATCAACGCAAGTTACTTTTTTTATCTCATTTTCTAATAAAATTTGTGTGAATCCACCAGTGCTACTTCCTATATCTAAAGCATTTTTATCTTTTAAATCAAAGTTTTTTAACTCTTGTAAGAAAAATTTTAATTTATAAGCAGCTCTTGAAACATAAAAGTCATCTTCTAAGAGTTCAATTTTGTGAAAATCCAAAACATTAAAAGATGGTTTTGTTATAATCTCACCATCACATTTAACTTTATTTGATTTTATTAGTTCAGTCGCTTTATTTCGACTTTGTATATTAAAATTAGTAGTTAAGTACATATCTAGTCTCATAGGCGGAATTATATTTGAAATTTGTTCAAAAAGAGTTTAGTTACACTATTGAAGAGAAAAAATCAAAATTTATATCATATTTATTTCCTTATTCAAATTTTGATGAGGTTATGAAAAGATTAAGAGAAGAACATCCAAAAGCAGTTCATTTTGTATATGCTTATAGGTATTTAAATGAATTTGAGCAAATAGTGGAAAATAGTAGCGATGATGGAGAACCAAAAGGTACTAGTGGGAAACCAACTTTAGCTGTTTTAAGTGGTGCAGATATTGTAAATAGTGCAGTTGCTATTGTACGATATTTTGGTGGAACAAAATTAGGAACAGGTGGATTAGTTAGAGCATATTCAAATAGTGCCAATGAAGTCATAAAAATTAGTGAGTTAAAAGAGTATAAAAAATTAATAATAAAACTATTAGAAATTGATTATAATGAGCTTTCTCAATTAGAATACATCTTGAATCAAGAAAATATAAAAATAATTTCAAAAGATTTTGATATGAATGTAAAATTAAAGATTGAACTCACAAATGAAGAACTTAATGATATAATCCCTTTACTTTCGAGAAATATTAAGATAATATAAATAATTCAAGATAATATCTGGAGTTATTTATGAAAAAAATATTTATAGTTTTATTACTTATTTTTTATGTTCTTAATTTATATTCAAATGATGAAATAAATATCAATTTTAAAGATATAAAAGTTGATGATTTAATAAAAATAACCTCAAAAATAACTAAAAGAAATATTCTAGTAACACAAATCATAAATGAAAAAGTTGATTATATTCCAACACAAAAAATTACAAAAGAGAATTTATTTGATATTTTAGAAACAACACTAAAAGAAAAAGGGTATTTTTTAGTTGAAGAAAATGGTGTATTAAAAGTAAAAAAAATAGAAATAATCAAAGAAGAAGAACAGTTTACAGAAGTTATAGGTTTAAAAAATGTTGATGGTGCAAATATTATAAAAATTTTAGATGATGTTGTAAATAAAAAATATATTAATAAACCAACAAAACCTTTTGTTTCTTTGGATTTAGAATCTAACTCATTAGTAGTTATTGCATCAAAAAATGAATTAAAACAGATAAAAGATTTGATACAAGAACTTGATAAAGAAAAAGCTCAAGTTTATGTTCAAGCTAAAATTATAGAAGTAAATAATGAACTTGTTAATAAAATAGGAATTTCTTATGGAATTATAAATACAAGTGTAAGAAGTGATGGAATAAATGCAATTTCTTCAAATTTAAATGGTGGTTCAAGTGCAATAAAAGAAGCAGTTGATACTTTGGGAATAAAAGTAAGTGACTTAAATATTAAATCAGGACTTGCTTTGGGAGCCAGTTTAAACTTACTTCAACAAAATGGTGCTTTAGATATAGTTTCTGAACCATCAATTTTGGCAATAGATAATAAAGAGAGTTCTATATATGTAGGAGAAAAAATTTCAGTTGAAATTTCTAGTACTTTAACTGATGGTGGATTACAAAGAACAAATTATGAAAGAGAAGATATAGGACTAACTCTTAAAGTAAAACCAAGAATTTCAAGTGATTCAAAATTGACTTTGGAAATAAATACTTTATTAGAAGGTGTAAAATCAACTTCTGTTTCAGCTGGACAAAATCCTGATACTTTAAAAAAAGAGATAAAAACAGCAGCTATTTTAAATAATGGGGAAAGTGTAATAATAGGAGGTTTAATAGAAAATAAGAATGAAACTATAGAACAAAAGGTTCCAGTTTTAGGAGATATTCCTCTTTTTGGAGAACTATTTAAAAATGATTCAAAAATGAATAAAAAGAATAACTTAGTCATAATAGTAACCCCATATATGATTCCTAAATCAAAAGACATTACATATATAAGAGAACAATTAAGTGAACTAAAAAAACTTGAAGACAAATATTTACAAGACTCTTTAAGTGCTATAAAAAATAATAAAAGTGATTTTATTGCTGAAAATAATAAAAATAGTAACGAAAATAATCATGAAAAAGTGGTAAAAGAGATTTTAGGGTACTAGTTTATAATTATTATTTATTTTTATTTTAATATATAACTATATAGAATAAATATATCTAACGAAACTTATATTTATTATTAATTAAATATCAAGATATATAGTGGCTGATTAATAGAAAGATAAGATAAGATAAGATACTCCATTGATTAAAAAATGAAATAAATTTTTTTGTTTTATTCATATTTTAATTTACTAAAAAAAAATGAAGAATTATGTTGGCTAATTAATAGAAAGATAAGATAAGATAAGATAATAACTTGTTGAAATAATAAAAAATAATTTTATTACTTATGTGAATATTTTATATTATTTAAGGAAATATAATGAATAAAATTTATAACTTATTAATTAAAAGTATAAAGCATATTGAAGTAGAATGCAACAAATATAAAAAGAAAGAAGAAGATATTTCCTCCCAAAGACTCTTAAAAGATATTTTATTTGATTTACATGAAATAAGAAGAGCTATCGAAAATTCCAAAAAGCAAAAAAACAAGTAATAAAAAGGACGCACAATGTTAAAAAATCTTAACACAAGAAAAAAATTGTTTTTATTTCCTACACTATTTATCTTAATAGTAATAGGTTCTGGGTTTGTATACAAATACTATAGTGATATGGCAGCAGCAAGAAATAATGCTGCAATTTCAACAGAAGAGTTTATACAACAAAATTTAAAAGGAAGAATTTCTGTTTATCAATATTTAAGAAGTTCAACGCAAGAAAATAGTAAAAAAGTTTTGAGCGATTTTCAAAAATTAATTGAAGATGTTTCTCAAGCTAAATCAACTTTTTCTTTGAAAGAAAATAGGGATTTATGTGATGATATATTGGCTCTTGTAAAGAACTACATAACAGCTTTTGATTCTTTATCAAAAGAAAAAGTAAAAAGTATCACAACTGGTTTTGAATCAGAAGAGTTAATAAAAATATCTTCAAAAATGGCAGAAATTGGTTTAGAAATAGAGAATAAAATACAAGATATAAATAACAATGCAATAATTTTAAGAGAAGAAGCTTATAAAACTTTGGATAGAGATTTAGGAATTTTAGGAGTTATAGCAATAATAATATTTATACTAATATCGGTACTTATTTCAAGTAATATAGTGAATTCTTTAGAAAAATTTAAAGAGGGATTATTATCATTTTTCTCATATTTAAATAGAGAACGAAGTGATGCAAGATTAATAGAAATGGCTTCAAAAGATGAATTTGGAGAAATGGCAAAACTTGTAAATGAAAATATTGTAAAAACGCAAAAAGGTATTGAAGAAGATAGAAAGCTAATAGATGAAACAATAGCTGTTTTAGGAGAGTTTGAACAAGGTGATTTATGCCAAAGATTGAATATAGACGTATCAAATCCAGCCTTAACTCAACTAAAAAATGTATTGAATAAAATGGCAGACAATCTAGAAAATAATATAGAAAATGTATTAAATATCTTGGAACAATACTCTAATTATAATTACTTAAATAAGATATCAACTAAAAATCTAAAAGAACATTTATTGAAATTAGCAAGTGGAGTAAATAGTTTAGGTGATTCAATAACAGAAATGCTAGTAGAAAATAAAACAAATGGATTAACTTTGGATAAAAGCTCAAATATGCTTTTGGTAAATGTTGATAAACTAAACTTAAGTTCAAATGAAGCAGCCGCATCTTTAGAAGAGACAGCAGCTGCACTTGAAGAGATAACTTCAAATATAAGAAATAATACAGAAAGTATTGCTCAAATGTCTAAGTTATCTGCAAATGTTACAACTTCTGCAAATCAAGGTGAGAATCTAGCAAATCAAACAACAACTGCAATGGATGAAATAAATAATCAAGTTAATTTGATAAATGAAGCAATAAGTGTAATTGATCAAATAGCATTTCAAACAAATATTCTTTCACTCAATGCTGCTGTTGAAGCTGCAACTGCAGGTGAAGCAGGAAAAGGATTTGCTGTTGTTGCTCAAGAGGTGCGAAACCTAGCAAGTAGAAGTGCGGAAGCAGCAAGAGAGATAAAAACAATAGTAGAAAATGCAACAATAAAAGCAGATGAAGGGAAAGAAATAGCCAATAATATGATTGAAGGGTATAAAGAGTTAAATCAAAATATCTCACAAACAATAAATTTAATTTCAGATATACAAAATGCTTCAAAAGAACAGTTGCTTGGAATAGAACAAATAAATGATGCAGTAAATCAATTGGATCAACAAACACAACAAAATGCAATGGTAGCAAGCCAAACGCATGATATTGCAATAGTAACAGATGAAATATCAAAACTAATAGTAAGTGATGCAGATGAGAAAGAGTTTACTGGTAAAGATAAGGTAAAAGCGAAAGAAATTGAAAAAAGAGCAACAAAAAAAACAAAACAAATAGAAAAAGTTGAAAAAACTACATCAAAAAAAGAGATAAAAGAAGTTTCAACAAAATCTAAAAATGATGATTGGGAAAGCTTTTAAGCTTTTTCTCGAATTATCTTTTTAATAAATCTTCGATACAATCCTAGAAAAAAATCAAGGATAAGTTATAAAAAGATTTAGAAAAGTACATATAGAAATTACAAATATTTGTAATTTAAAATGTACATTTTGTCCTCCTAAAATATTGCCAAATAAAACTATGACTTTAGATAAGTTTGATAAATTAAATTTGGAACTAAAAGAGTTTACAACTGAACTTGCATATCACATAGTTGGAGATCCTTTAGTTTTATCAAATTTAGATGAATATTTAAATATTAGTTCAAAACATAATTTAAAAGTAAATATCACAACAACAGCAAATAATATAAATGAAAAACATTATGAAACTTTGTTAAATCCAACAATTAAGCAGATAAATTTTTCGATTAATTCATACAATGCAAATTCTCATAAAAAATCTTTAGATGAATATTTAGAACCAATTATAGAGTTTGTAAAATTTGCACAAAAGCAAAAGCATGAATATTTTATAAACTTTAGAATTTGGAATTTAGATGAAGAAAATAGTGCAAAAGAGTTTAATTTAAAAGTTTTTAACAAAATAAACGAAGCTTTTGATACAAATATCGATATTGAAGATATTTATAAAAATAGACCTAAAAATATAAGAATAGATAGGAAAATATTTTTCAATTTTGATGAATATTTTAATTGGCCAAATTTAGAAAATAAAGAAGTTTCAAAAAGTGGATTTTGTTATGGTTTGGATTCACATTTTGGAGTTCTATCAAATGGAGATGTTGTACCTTGTTGTTTAGATAAAGATGCAATCATAAATTTAGGGAATATTGAAGATAATAGTTTGAAAAATATTTTGACTTCAAAAAGAGTAAAAGATATACAAAATGGTTTTAAGAAAGATATTTTAGTAGAAGAATTATGCCAAAAATGCGAATATAGAACTAGATTTGATAAAGGATAAATAATGAATGAAATAGAAATTATCTTAAAAAGTATAAAAGATTTTTTTACAAGTCCAATGTTAAAAATTGCAATTGTACCTTTAATTGTAACAATGATTATTTTATATGCACTTTTTTTTATGGCGGCTGATTTTGGTTTTAGTGCATTAAAAGAGGTTGCAGTTGCTTCACAAAATGGACAAGAAGTTGTTATTGATGAAAATGCACCTTTTTATTTTGTTTGGTTAACTTATGTGATAGTATTTTTGTTCAAATATTCATTTGTATCTTGGATAGCTGGTTTTTTATTTTATACAGTTGGAACGATTTTGATTTTACAAATTTCAGTTATTTTAACTTTAATTGTAATTGGTTTTTTAACACCATTGATTTTACAAAATTTACATAAAAAATATTATTCTCATTTGCAACTTGAAAGTTACGGAACATTGAGTTTATCGTTATGGGTTTTATTTAAAAATTTATTTATGATGATTTTTTTATTTCTTCTTTTAATTCCTGTTTATTTTGTACCAGTTTTAAATGTAATAGCTTTTGCTTTGCCTTTATATTATTTCTTTCATAAACTTTTAAATTTTGATGTAAGTTCTACAATTTTAAGTAAAAATCAATATAAAATCATCTATGAAAAAGAGGCAAATAATTTTAGACTAAGAACACTATTTTTATATTTTATTTCTATGATACCTTTTGCAACGCTATTTAGTGCAGTATTTTTTGTGATATATTTGGGACATTCATATTTTATAGAACTTGAAAAAATGAATAATAATTCATTAAAATATATGTAAATTTGTTTACAAATGCTATATATTGTATAAAATATATACAGCTTGTATGAAATTAATCCATTTTTTTTTTGTATAATATCGATACTGTAAAGGTTTGATAGAGAAAGTTTAACATATTTTAAACTTTTTTATAGTATATTTTTCGGCTTTACTAGGGAATATAGACGAGATTAAAATAAAGGAAAATGATGGGGAGCAATTTAGACTTACTAACTTCTTTTAAAGATAACTGTGGGTTTGGTTTAGTTGCTGATTTAAAAAGTAGACCAAGTCATAAAAATTTAGAAGATGCAATAACTTCACTTGAAAGAATGATGCACAGAGGTGCAGTAGCAGCTGATGGTAAAACAGGAGATGGTTCTGGATTATTATTGTCAATGCCTGATTCTTTTATGAGAAAAATAGCAACACAAAAAGGTGTTGACTTACCAGAAATTTATGCAGTTGCAATGATATTTACGCAAGATTTTGAAGAAGATATAAACACATTTAAAGACTTCTGTGAAATAAATGATTTAAAACCAGTTTTAACAAGAGAAGTACCAGTTGATACAGATGCTTTAGGACAACAAGCATTGGAAAGTTTACCTAAGATTGTTCAAGTATTTGTAGTTCCAAATACTTTAATGTCATCAAAAAGATTTGATGCAATGTTATATTTAACAAGAAAAGAGTGTGAACATAAATTAATTAATAAAAAAGATTTCTATATCCCTACATTTTCATCTAAGGTAATAGCCTATAAAGGGCTAATTATGCCTACACATATTAAACATTTTTATATAGATTTAAGAGATGAAGATTTTAAAATTTCTTTTGCTTTATTTCATCAAAGATTTTCAACAAATACTTTACCTTTATGGAGATTAGCTCAACCATTTAGAGCAATAGCACACAATGGTGAGATAAATTCAGTTGAAGCAAATAGATTCAATGTTGAAGTAAAATCAGAACAATTAAAATCAGAAATTTTTTCAGAAAGTGAAATGAAAAGATTACTTCCAATTTTACAAAATGTAGGTTCAGATTCTACATCTTTGGATAATATGTTTGAATTTTTATTAGCAAATGGAGTAGACTTTTTCAAAGCAGCACGTTCTTTAATTCCTGCTCCTTGGCAAAATGCACCATATATGGATCCAAACTTAAGAGCTTTTTATGAATATACATCAACAACAATGGAAGCTTGGGATGGACCAGCAGCAGTTTCTTTAACTGATGGAAGACATATTGGCTGTTTAATTGACAGAAATGGTTTAAGACCATCTAAATATATAATCACAAAAGATGATAAATTATACATTACTTCTGAGTATGGAACATTAGAAATAGAAGATGATAATGTATTAGAAAGAGGAAGATTACAATCAGGACAAATGATTGCACTTGACCTTAAACATGGAAAAATTTTAAAAGAAAATGATATTAACGATTATCTAAAATCATCTCAACATTATTCAAAATGGTTAAATGATGATATGGACTATATTCAAGAATATCTTGAAGATACATTTTTAAATTTAAAAGATTATAAATTAGAAAATATAGAGAAAAAACAAAAATATTTTAATATTACTTATGAAGTGTTAGATCAAGTAATAGAACCTATGGCAAAAGATGGAAAAGAACCAGTTGGTTCAATGGGTGATGATACACCATTAGCATGTTTTTCTCAAGTAAATAGAAATTTTACAGACTTTTTTAGACAAAAATTTGCTCAAGTAACAAATCCACCAATTGACCCTTATAGAGAAAAAGTGGTTATGTCACTTGAAACTGGATTTGGAAAAGTTCATAATGTTTTAGCAGAAAAACCAGAATTTGCAAGAAGATTAAAAGTTTCTAGTCCTATTTTAATGAAAGAAAAATATGATGTTTTATACTCTTTTGGAGATGAAAAATCACCAAGATATGATGAATATTATAAAAATAAAGTTTTCCATACAACATTTAAATCTGATCTGAAAAAATCTTTAGAAAAGTTAGCTTCTAACATAATAAAAGAAGTTAGAGAAAATGATATTTCAGTTGTAATTTTAGATGATAGAACAATAAATGAAAATGAAAAAGTAATTCCTTCAGCAATGGCAGTTGGTTATATAAATCAAAGATTGCTAAAAGAAGAAATTAGACATCAAGTATCTATCGTTGCAGTAACAGCAGAAGTTTATGATCCCCATATGGCAGCAGTTTTAATAGCTTTTGGTTGTACAGCAATTTATCCATATATGATGTATGCTTCAACAGTTTCATTTTTCCAAAAACAAAAACCAACAAAATATGAAATGCAAAAATATCTTAAAAATACTCAAAAATCAGTAAATGCAGGTTTACTAAAAATCATGTCAAAAATGGGTATTTGTACAGTAGCATCTTATAGAAATTCTGGGCTTTTTGATATTATTGGATTAAGTGATGAAATTATAAATGATTGTTTTACAGGTGCTCATAGTGAATTATCTGGATTAACTTATAGTGATATAGAAAATAGAATAGATAAATCTCATTTTAATGCATTTAAAGAAGAAAATTCAATATTCCCTCTTGATTTAGGAGGATTTTATAAATACTCAAATGGTGGTGAATATCACGATTATGGACCAGCAACAACAAAAGCTATGCATAATAAAATAGCTACAAAAAAAGAAGATATTACTGATTTTGATGGATTAAGAGAATTAGTAAAAAATAGAGATAAAAAATTTATTAGAGATTTTTTAGAATTTAACTCAGATAGAAAACCAATAGATATTAGTGAAGTTGAATCAAAAGAAGATATTTTCAAAAGATTTGCAACTGCTGCTATGAGTTTAGGTTCTATTTCTCCTGAAGCTCACGAAGCTATGGCAACTGCTATGAATACAATTGGTGGTATGAGTAACTCTGGTGAAGGTGGAGAAGATGCTGCAAGATTTGGAACAATTAAAAATTCTAAAATTAAACAAGTTGCATCTGGAAGATTTGGTGTAACACCTGCATATTTAAGAAGTGCAGAAGAGTTACAAATTAAAGTTGCTCAAGGTGCAAAACCAGGTGAAGGTGGACAGTTACCAGGACATAAAGTAACAGGACTTATTGCTACACTTAGACATACAGTTCCTGGTGTTACATTGATTTCTCCACCACCGCACCATGATATTTATTCTATTGAAGATTTAGCACAATTGATTTTTGACTTAAAACAGATAAATCCATTAGCAAAAATTACAGTTAAACTTGTTTCTTCTATTGGAGTTGGAACAATAGCTGCTGGTGTTGCTAAAGCTTATGCAGATAAAATCATTATCTCTGGTGGAGATGGAGGAACAGGAGCTGCTCCTTTAACTTCTATCAAACATGCAGGAAATCCTTGGGAAATTGGTTTATCTGAAGCTCATAATGCTTTAAAATTAAATCATCTAAGAGAATTTGTTCATGTTCAAACAGATGGTGGATTAAAAACTGGACTTGATGTTGTAAAAGCTGCGATGTTAGGAGCTGAATCTTATGCATTTGGAACAGCTTCTTTAACTTTGCTTGGATGTAAAATTTTAAGAATTTGTCATACAAATAAGTGTTCAGTTGGTGTTGCAACTCAAGATGAAAACTTGAGAGATTTCTTCACTGGAACAGTTGAAAGATTAATTTCTTACTTTACATTTATTGCTGAAGATGTAAGAGAAATTCTTGCAAGCTTAGGGTATAAATCAATTGAAGAAGTAGTTGGAAGAAGTGATTTATTAAAAGTAATTGATGATGAATTTGCACAAAAATTTGACTTCCAAAATATTTTAAGAAAAGTTGATGGAATTGATACTTGTCAAAAAGAGACAAATGCTCCTTTTGATAGTAATAAATTTGAAAAAGAGTTATTAAAAAAAGTTCATAGAACTATTGAAAATCCAAGTTCACCTGTAAAAGTTAGTTCAGAAATTTCTAACTTAAACAGATCTTTTGGAGCTTTAATATCTGGTGAAATTGCAAGATATTATGGAGATAAAGGGCTTCCTGAAAACTCTATTACTCTTAACTTAAAAGGAGTTGCTGGACAATCATTTGGAGCATTTTTATCAAAAGGTATGAATTTATACCTTGATGGTGTAGCAAATGATTATGTTGGAAAAGGTATGAATGGTGGAAAAATCATTATAAATCCTGCTCAACAAGGTTCAAATTTTGCAGGTGCAGGAAATACTTGTTTATATGGTGCAACTGGTGGGAAACTTTATGTAAAAGCAGCAGTTGGTGAAAGATTTGCTGTTAGAAATTCAGGAGCTATAGCAGTTGTTGAAGGAACAGGAGATAATCCTTGTGAATATATGACTGGTGGAATAGCTGTAATTTTAGGAAATACTGGTATTAACTTTGGTGCAGGTATGACTGGTGGTTTAGCATTTGTTTATGACCCAGAAAAACATTTTATAGATAATATGAATCAAGAGCTAATAGAATCAGTGAGAATTGATACAGATGATACTGAAAGAGAAAGATTATATTTAAAAAGATTATTGTTAGATTATTTACATGAAACACAAAGTGAAATAGCTGAACGTATCTTACAAAACTTTAGAGCAGAAATTAGAAACTTCTGGATGGTAAAACCAAAAAATATGACAGTATTACCACTTGATCCAGATAAGGGAGATTAATAAAAATGTTAAATTTTACAAAATTTGAAAGAGTAAATCCTGAAAAAAGAGATGTACTTCAAAGATTAAAAGATTATAAAGAAGTTTATCAAGTATTTACAAAACATAGAGCAATAGAGCAAGCAGATAGATGTATGCAATGTGGAGATCCATATTGTCATACAGGTTGTCCTTTAGGAAACTATATTCCAGCTTGGTTAAAACAAACAGCAACAAAAAATCCAGAGCTTGCTTTTGCTTTATCAAATCAAACATCTCCTTTCCCTGAGATTTTAGGAAGAATTTGTCCTCAAGATGTATTATGTGAGGGAGCATGTTCTTTAAATACTGGACATGGTGCTATTTCTATTGGAGCAATTGAAACTTATATTAGTGAAAATGCTTTTGAAAAAGGTATTAAACCTGAGTTTAAAGCAGAAAAAAATGGTAAAAAAGTTGCGATTATTGGTTCTGGACCTTCTGGAATTTCAGCAGCAACTTTTCTTCTTAGACGTGGTTTTGAAGTTGAAATGTTCGAAAGAGCAAATAGAGCTGGAGGACTACTTATGTATGGAATTCCAGGATTTAAACTAAATAAAGAAACAGTAACAAGAAGAATAAATTGGTTAATAGAAGCTGGAATGAAACTTCATTTAAACTGTGAAATTGGAAAAGATAAAAAAGTTTCAGATTTAGAAGAAGAGTTTGATGCAATTTATTTAGGAATTGGAGCAACTTCTAGTAATAAAGTTAATATTGAAGGTGAAAATGCTTCAAATGTTCATTTTGCGATAGATTTTTTAACAGGTATTCAAAAAAGAAATCTTGGTGATAAAAATGTTGAATGTATAAATGTTGAAGACAAAAGAGTTGTTGTAATTGGTGGTGGAGATACTGCTATGGATTGTGTTAGAACTTCTGTTAGAGAAGGTGCTCAAACTGTAAAATGTCTTTACAGAAGAGATGAAGTAAATATGCCAGGAAGTAAAAAAGAAGTTGTAAATGCAAAAGAAGAGGGTGTTGAGTTTGTATTTAATGTAAGCCCAAAATCTATAAAAGTAAAAGATAATAGTGCTTTTGCAGTTGAATTACTTGAAACTTCTATGAGCGAACCAGATGGTAGTGGAAGACAAAAAGTAGTTGTAAATCAAGGAAGTGAGTATTTAGAAGAAGCTGATGTTGTAATCTTAGCATTAGGTTTTTCTCCAGAAACTCCAACTTTCTTAAAAGAACTAAATGTTGAAACAAACTCTTGGGGTGCAGTTGTTGTAAATAGTGAATTTAAAACTTCAAATAAAAAAGTTTATGCTGGTGGAGATTGTCAAAGAGGCGCTCATTTAGCAGTAACTGCTGCGGCTGATGGAAGAGAAGCTGCAAAAGCTATAATAAAAGATTTATTATAAAAATGGAAATTACAGCCAAATATAAAGAAGATTTTATAAAGGCTGTAATTTTAGCAAATAAAGAAATTTCTACATATCTAGATAAAAAAATAACTTTAGATGACTATGAATACACAAATATCAATGGTTTTGGTGGAGATAATTCTTTAAAAATTGATTTGTTACTTGAACAAATTTTTATAAAATACCTTTTGGAATTTGGAAATATATATTCAGAAGAATGTGGTTTTATAGATAATAGCAAAAAAACTACGATAATAATTGATCCTCTTGATGGAAGTAATAATTTTTACTCAAACTTACCATATTATGGAACATCTGTTGCTTTAAAAATTGATGAAAAAATTGTTGCTGGATTTGTAACAAATTTAGTTACAAAAACTGTTATATATAAAGCTTTTGAAAATGAAGTTAAATACTATTCTTTGATAAATATGAAAGAATTTGTACCATTGAAAACAAATAAAAGCAAAATAGCAATTTTTGAAAGAGCTTATAAATATCCAAAAATTTGTGAAAAATTGTATCAAAATAATATTAAGTTTAGAATTTTAGGTGCAGTTGCTTTATCTTTGAGTAATACAAGAGATTACGAATTTGTATTATTTGCAGGAAATATCAGAGAATTTGATGTGGAAGCAGCTTTATATATTTGCTCAGATTTGTATATTTATAGAACAAAAGAGTACTTATTTATATCAAAATATAAAGAAAAATATGATTTATTTAAAGAGATAATTAATCATTTTTAGGTTATAACTCCAACAATATATATTAAAAATAGGAAGAAATTGTATGTCTTTAATGATTACTGATGAATGTATTGCATGTGATGCATGTAGAGAAGAGTGCCCAAATTATGCTATTGAAGAGGGTGATCCAATTTATATGATTGATCCTGATCGCTGTACGGAGTGTGTGGGACATTATGAAGAACCACAATGTGTTGAAGTTTGTCCTGTTGACTGTATTATTATTGATCCAGATAATGAAGAGACTATGGAAGAATTAAAATTCAAATATGAACAATTAATAGAAGAAGAAAATTAATGTCTAAAGTAACAACAATCATTGACATTGGCTCAAATTCAATGAGAATGGTTGTATTACAAAAGAGTAGTAGATTTGCATTTAGTTTAATAAATGAAACTAAAAGTAGGGTTAAAATTTCTGAAGGTTGTTATGAAAATGATGGCAATCTTCAAGAAATTCCTATGCAAAGAGCCTATGAATCTTTAAAATCTTTTTTAAATATATCTAATGCTTTAAAATCAAGAAAAATTATTTGTGTTGCAACATCAGCTTTAAGAGATGCTCCAAATTCAAAAACTTTTATAAATAAAGTTAGGAATGATTTGGGATTAAATATAAAAGTAATCGATGGTGAAAAAGAAGCGTACTTTGGTGGAGTTGCTGCTTCTAATTTATTACATGATGATACTTTTGTAACAGTTGATATTGGTGGTGGTTCAACAGAATTTTGTTTTGTAAAAAATGGAAAGATAGAAAAATCAATATCATTAAACATTGGAACGGTTAGAATAAAAGAGTTATATTTTAATAAAAACAATATTGATGGTGCAAAAAAATATATTTTAGATAACTTAAAAAAGATTTTTGAATTAGAGATTGAAATTCCTAAAAAAGTTGTTGGTATTGGTGGAAGTATTAGAGCTTTATCAAAACTTATTATGGTTAAAAATGAATATCCTTTAGATATTTTACATGGGTTTACATATAAAGTAGAAGATGAGATTTTTTTATTAAATAGAATTTCTAAAGCAAAAAATTGTGAAGACTTAAAATCATTTGGAATAAAAAAAGATAGATTTGATACAATAAAAGAGGGTTCATTTATTTTTAAAACTATTTTAGAGGAGTTAAAAACTCAAACGGTTGTAACTTCTGGAGTAGGTGTTAGAGAAGGTGTTTATCTAACAGACTTACTTAGAAACTCTAATCATAAATTTCCACACAATTTTAATGTAAGCGTAAAAAGCCTTCTTGATAGGTTTCAAATCGATGAAAAACAAAGTGCATATTTTGGAAATAATGCTAAAAAAATATTTGATAGTTTAAAACCTTTTCATAAATTAGATAATAAATATAAAGAACTTTTGGTAGTTGCTTCTAAACTAAACTCTATTGGGTCAGTTTTAAATTTTTATAAATCAAATGATAATGCTTTTGATTTTATTTTAAATGGTTTAAATTATGATTTTTTACATACTTCAAGAGTAATTGTTGCTTATACAATCAAATTCTCAAAAAAATCTTTACCTTCACAAGAAGATATTTTAAAACACAAAGATCTTCTACCTTCACTTGAAGTAGTACAATGGATGTCTTTTATGATCTCTTTGAATATTGCAATAAATCAAGATTTTTCAAGACCTAAAGTAGAATATGTTTTAGAAAACAAAACTTTAAAAATAAATTTACCAAATAAATCATTTTTAATTGAATCAAATATTGATAAAATAGAAACACCACAAGATTTAATTTTAGAGATTTTATGATGAAACGAATAGCTATAATTAAGCTATCGGCAATGGGTGATATAATCCATGCTATGGTAGCTTTACAATATATAAAAAAACAATATCCAAATTTGCAAATTGATTGGTTTGTTGAAAGTGCTTTTGCTGGAGTTTTAGAAAATAATCCTGATATAAATGAAATTATTAAATTAGATTTAAAAAGTATAAAAAAAGATAAAAAAGAGATAATAAATCAAATAAAACTTATAAAAAAATATAAAAAGAACTCTTATGATTTAGTAATTGACGCACAAGGGCTTATAAAATCTGCAATAGTATCATTTTTTTTAGGAAAAAATAGAGTAGGATTTAGTAAAAATTCAACTCGAGAAAAATTAGCTTCATTTTTTTATACAAAAAAAGTTGATATTGCTTATGATAAAAATGCAATAGAAAGAAATGTAAAAGTTTTAAGTCAAGCTTTGAATTTTGAGATTACAAAAGATGATATTTTAAATAAAAAACCATTTTTATTTTATAAAAACGAAAATGAAGTTATATATAAGTATTTAAGTAAAGATAAAAAAAATGTACTATTTGTAATAGGCGCAAGCTGGCCAAGTAAAATGTACTCTAAAGAAAAGTTTGCTAAAATAATTAATAATTTAGATGAAAATTGTTTGATTACTTGGGGAAATGAAGCTGAAAAAGATATAGCTGATTTTATAGCAAATATTTCAAAAGCAAAAGTTTTACCAAAGTTAGATTTAAATAGTTTAAAAGCAATAATGAGTAAAGTTGATTTAATAATAGGAAATGATACTGGACCCACGCATATGGCTTGGGCTTTAAATATTCCTTCAATTACTCTTTTTGGAAATACTCCAGGATACAGAAATACTTATATAACAAATATGAATAAAATAATTGAATCAAAAAGTATTGTTAATCCTTTTAAACTTGATAGAAACGATTTTTCAATAAAAGAAATAAATGAAAATGAAATTATAAATATGGCAAAAGGGCTTTTAAATGTATAGAAAAATTAAAGATTATTTTAGACTTTTTTTATATAAAACTTTTATATTTTTATTTCTTATAACTCCTAGATTTTTAATAAAAAAATTTTTAGAGCTTTTGGCATTTTTAGCATATAAATTTAACAAAAAACATAAAAGTATTGCAAAAGCAAATCTTGATTTAGTTTATAAAAATACAATTAGTGAAGAAAGAAAAGAAGAGATAATTTATAACTCTTATAAGTCATTGGTTTTTAATATGCATGAATTTATTGAAAACCAAAAACTTACAAAAGATGAAATATTAGGAAAAGCAAATATAATAAATGGGGAAATTATAGAAAAAGCTCTAAAAGAGAATAGAAAAATTATTTATATTTCTGCTCATTATGGAGGTTGGGAATTAACTGTTCCTTATATTGCTTTAAAATTTGGAAAAGTTGCTATAGTAAATAGAAAAATGGATAATCCTCATATTCAAAAACTTTACGAAGAAGCTAGAACTAAAAATAATGTTACGATGCTTGAAAAACAAAGTGCTGCAAAAGGAATGATAAAAGCTTTTAAAGAAAATAAAACAGTTTGTGTTGTAATAGACCAATACCTAAGAAGTGGAGTAGATATAAATTTTCTTGATCAAAAGACAAGAGCTACAGATTCTACTTCAAGATTAGCTTTGAAATTTGATGCAATCATTATTCCTATTTTTACTCTTTGTAATGACTTTCGAAGTTGGACTATTGAAGTTAAAGAACCAATTGATGTTAAAACAATTGAATTTAAGAGTGATAATGAAATTGAGGAATTAACTCAAATACAAAATGATGTTTTAACTAAGCAAATATTTGAAAAACCAGATTTTTGGTTGTGGCAACATAAAAGATTTAAAAAATATCATAATGAGATTTATAAAAAGGAAAAGAATTGAATTTAGAAGAGTTTATAAAAAAAGAAGCACTTCTAAATAAAAGTGATATTTTTAGTTTTGATTTTGAAGGTAAAAAATATTGGCTAAAAAAAGCAAGAGCTACAAAAACAAACAAAATTCAAAAATTCTTTTATAATATATTTTCTTTTGAGTTATTAATTCCCTCTTTAGAAAAAACTCCAAAAGATGCTTTAGTATTTGAAACTACAAAAATAGAAAAGTTTAAAAAGCTAGGAATAAATGTTCCAAATATTGTTTATAAGAGTGAAGATTTTTTTGTATTAGAAGACTGTGGACGAAGTGTGAATAGATATTTTAAAAATAGAAATTTAAAAGAGGATGAATTTCTTATTTTTGTAGATAAATTACTAGTAGAATTGGCAAAAATTCATAATTCTGAAGACTTTCATGGTGGAGCACAAATACGAAATTTTATATATAAAGATGAAAAAGTTTTTGCTATAGATTTTGAAGAGAGTTTTGAGGTAAATACCACTTTAGAAACTTTACAATTTAGAGATTTTTTACTTTTTCTTCTTTCTTTTACAAAATTAAAAAAATTAAGTTTTGAAGTAAATTATAATTATATAATTGATAAATATATTGAACTTACAAATAATAAAAATGTAATATACAAATTAAAGAATATTGGGAAAAGATTAAAATTTTTTATATATCTTTCTCAGAAGTCTTTTCTAAAAAAGTTTTTAGGTAGTGATGTTATAAACTTTTTTAAACTTCTTAAAATCTTAAATTCTTTGGAAAAATAAAATGAATAATAAACCAAAATATCATATATTTAAAAATACTAAATATGCAGTAGAAGGCTTGTTTCATGCCTTAAAAACTGAAAGTTCATTTAGATTGGAACTTTTATGTGCAATATTTATTGTTGCTGGAATTTTTTATATTGATACAAGTGTAACAAATAAGTTAATACTAATAGTTACAGGAATTTTAGTCTTAATTATTGAATTAGTAAATTCAGCAATTGAAAATGTAGTTGATCTTGTTACAAAAGAGATTCATCCACTTGCAAAAAATGCAAAAGATATAGGTTCTACAGCTGTTATGTTTTCTATCCTCTTACATTGTAGTTGTTGGATAGTAATTATTTTATTTTAAAAGAGGAATTTATATGAATTTAATATCTTTATCTCAGACATTAAATCTATTGAAAAAATTATTTCTTATTCATGTTATATTTTTGTGTTTTATGTCAATTTTTAGATTGGTTTTTTTCTTATATTATTCAGAATTAGATAGTTTTAATTCTTTTTTATTTGATATCATCAAAGCATTCTTTTTAGGATTTAGGGTTGATTTAACTGTTATTGGATTTATTCAAGTTATTCCAACTTTAGCTTTAATTTTTCTTTATTATCTAAAAAAAGAGAGTTTTTTTAAGTTTTTTAATAGTTTTCTAATTTATTATATTTTTATTTGTTATTTGATTGTAACAATTTTACTTTGTGCTGATTTTGGATTTTATTCTTATTTTAAAGACCATATAAATGTTTTATTTTTTGGCTTATTTGAAGATGATACAGTTGCATTATTAGAGACTTTTTGGGAAAATTATAATGTATTTTCTATTTTAGGAATATTTTTTATATATTTAACAATATTATTTTTTTTAATTAAAAATATTTTTTCAAAAAATAGCAAAGAAATTTCATCTTTTTTTGGTTTAAAGAATCCTTGGTTGATTTTTTTGATACTTCTTGTATTTAATTTTTTAATCATAAGAGGAACTTTAGGAATGTATCCTTTAGGAAAAATGATTCCTAATGTTTCAACAAATGAATATATAAATAAAATAAGTCAAAATGGAGTTAGAGCATTTATAACTGCTTATGGAATCAGAAAGGATTATAAAGCTAAAAAAGTTGATTATATAAAAGAAACTGGTTTTGAAAATAAAATAGAAGAAGCTTTTGAAATTCATAAAAAGAATCAAAATATTGATAAAACAAATCTTTTAAATAATATTACATATAGTACTAAAAAAGTTGATAATGAAGATTACAATGTTGTCGTTGTTATGGTAGAAAGCTTTGGAATGCCGATATTAAAATATCAAAATGAAGAGTTTAATATTTTAGGGGAACTTAAAAAACATTTTGATGAAGATATCTTATTTACAAATATTATAAGTGAAGGTGATGGTACAATTTCTAGTTTAGAATCATTATTATTAAATATTCCATATAGACCAAATAGTTTTCCATTTTCTCAGTCAGAGTATGCACAAACTAATTTCACTTTTTCACCTGCTTTTTTATATAAAGATAGTGGATATGAAACAACATTTATTTATGGTGGAGATTTAACATGGAGAGATTTAGGAAATTTTGTTAAATTTCAAGGATATAAAAATGTTGAAGGAAAACAAGATATATTTAATTCTTTAGAAATTACAAAATCAAAAGATGAATATTTCCATCCTTGGGGAATTTTTGATGAATATTTATATAAACATATTTTAGAAAAACTTGAAAATAGTAAACAAAAAGAGTTTATAGTAGCTCTTAGCACAAATAATCATCCCCCTTATAATGTACCAAATGATTATATTTCAAAAAATTTGATCTATAGTGAAAATTTAAAAAATCATATTAGTGGTGATTTTAATTTGGCTCAACAACGTTTTAAATCTTATGCATATGCTTTGGATAGTTTGGGAAAATTTTTAGATGAGTTTAAACAAAGTAGATTTAAAGATAATACGATTATTGTGATTACAGCAGACAATAATACAGTTGAAGGGATTATGAAATATGATGATAATCCAACTTTTACTTCAAAAAATATTCCAATATATTTTTATTTACCAAAAAAATTAAAAGATAAAATGAAAACAGTAGATACAACTGTTGCTGGTAGCCAAAAAGATATTTTTCCTACTTTATATAATTTAACTTTAGACAGTAAAAACTATATATCAATAGGTAGTAATTTATTTGATATAATGCTACCACATTATGGATTTAATGGTTCAATGATTGTAAATAATAATTCAAATGCGAAAAAGTTGGATAAACTAAACCAAAAAACAGATGATGAAATGTTAAATTATTATAAAGCAACTTTAGCTGTAACACAATATTTAATAGACAATTCAAGTAAAAAGGATAAATAGTGAAAGGGATAATATTAGCAGGAGGAAGTGGAACAAGATTATATCCAGTAACAAGAAGTATAAGTAAACAATTACTTCCAATATATGATAAACCAATGATTTATTATCCTCTTTCTGTTCTAATGTTAGCTGGAATTAAAGAAATTCTTATTATCTCAACACCTGAAGATTTACCAAGATTTGAAGAACTCTTAGGAAATGGGAGTGATTGGGGAATACAATTAGAATATAAGATTCAACCAAGTCCTGATGGTTTAGCACAAGCCTT
Organism: Arcobacter lacus; assembly: GCF_003063295.1. Taxonomy (NCBI): domain Bacteria; kingdom Pseudomonadati; phylum Campylobacterota; class Epsilonproteobacteria; order Campylobacterales; family Arcobacteraceae; genus Arcobacter; species Arcobacter lacus. The sequence goes on along the minus strand of NZ_MUXF01000014.1, from coordinate 30,276 downwards.
TATTTTAGGAGAAGAGTTTATTGGAAATGATAGTGTTTGTTTAATACTTGGCGATAATATTTTTTTTGGACATGGTTTTTCAGATACTTTAAAAGAAGCTTCTAAATTAAAAAATGGGGCATTAATTTTTGGTTATGGAGTAAAAGATCCTCAAAGATTTGGTGTAGTTGAATTTGATAAAAATAAAAATGCTATAAGTATAGAAGAAAAACCAGATAATCCAAAATCAAACTTTGCAGTAACAGGACTGTATTTTTATGATAATGATGTAGTAAGAATAGCTAAGAATGTAAAGCCAAGCCAACGAGGTGAACTAGAAATAACTTCGGTAAATCAAGAATATCTTAAAAAAGGAAAACTTAAAGTTGAACTTCTTGGTCGAGGTTTTGCATGGTTAGATACTGGTACTCATGATAGTTTAATTGATGCTGGACAATTTGTACAAACAATAGAACATAGACAAGGATATAAAATTGCTTGTTTAGAAGAAATAGCTTATAGAAATGGTTGGATAACAAAAGAGAAAATTTTAGAAATTGCAAAACCATTATCTAAAAATGGTTATGGAGAATATTTATATAGTCTTGTAGGAGAGATAAATAGTGTTCAATAATTCAAAAACAATATTAGTAACAGGGTGCGCAGGATTTATTGGTTCAAATTTTGTTCCATATTTTTTAGAAAAATATCATAACTATAATCTCGTAAATTTAGACCTTTTAACTTATGCAGGAGATTTAGAAAATCTAAAAGAGTGTGAAAAAAAGACTAATTATAAATTTATAAAAGGTGATATCTGTAATAGAGAATTAGTTGAATTTATATTTAGTGAATATGATATAAAAGGTGTAATTCATTTTGCAGCAGAATCTCATGTGGATAACTCTATTAAAAATCCGGGAGTATTTGTACAAACAAATGTAAATGGAACATACACTTTGGTTGATGTAGCAAAAAAATATTGGATGGAAAAACCATTTACTTATAAAGAAGAATATAAAGATTGTAGATTTCACCATATCTCAACAGATGAAGTATATGGAACGCTTAGTCTTGACCCAAATGATTTGTTTACCGAGAAAACTTCTTATGCTCCAAATTCTCCATATAGCGCTAGTAAAGCATCATCAGATATGATAGTTCGAGCATATGTAGAAACATTTGGACTAAATGCAGTTATCACAAACTGTTCAAATAATTATGGACCAAAACAACATGATGAAAAACTAATTCCTACAATTATCAGAAATGCTTTAAAAGGAAATCAAATACCAATATATGGAGATGGTAAAAATATAAGAGATTGGTTGTATGTACTTGATCACTGTAAAGGGATAGATTTGGTTTACCATAAGGGACTAAAAGGTGAAACATATAATATTGGTGGAAGAAATGAAAGAACAAATCTACAAATAGTTAATACAATATGTGAAATACTTGATAAAAGAGTTCCAAAAAGTACTTCATATAAAGAGTTAATCACATTTGTAGAAGATAGAGCAGGACATGATAAAAGATATGCAATAGATGCAACAAAGCTTGAAAATGAACTTGGATGGAAAGCGGATGAGAACTTTGATACAGGAATAGTGAAAACTATTAATTGGTACTTAAATAAATATGGAAAATAAAATGATAAATGTAACAAAAACATACTTACCAAACAAAGAAAAATATAAAAAGTATATTGATGAAATATATGAAAATTGTTGGCTTACAAATAATGGACCACTAGTACAAAAGCTTGAAAAAAGACTAGCAGAATATTTAGGTGTGAAAAATATAGTTTTAGTTTCAAATGGAACAGTAGCTCTTGATATTGCGTATAAAGCATTAAATTTAAAAGGTGAGGTTATTACTACTCCATTTTCGTTTGTAGCAACTACAAGTTCTCTTATGACAGGTGGTTTAACTCCAGTATTTGCAGACATAGATGAAAAATCTCTAAATGTAAATCCTGAAAATATTGAAAAACTTATAAATAAAAATACATCAGCTATATTACCTGTTCATGTTTTTGGTAATGCATGTGAAGTAGAAGAAATAGAAAAAATAGCAAATAAAAATAATCTAAAGGTAATTTATGATGCTGCACATGCTTTTGACGTAAATTATAAAAATAAATCAGTTTTAAACTATGGAGATATTTCAACTATTAGTTTTCATGCAACTAAACTTTTTCATACTATTGAAGGTGGTGCTATCATTATAAATGATGATAATCTTTTAGAGAAAGTAAGATGTTTGATAAATTTTGGAATTAAAACTCCTACAGAAATACCATACCTTGGAACGAATGCTAAAATGAATGAATTTGAAGCAGCTATGGGACTTTGTGTTCTTGATGATATAAAAGATATTAAAGAAAAAAGAAAAATTTTAATAGAAAATTATAGAAAAGAGTTAAAAAATCTAGTTCAATTTCAAAAACAAAATGAAAATGCAACAAAAAATTTTAGCTATTTTCCAGTAGTTTTTAAAAGTGAAGAAGAACTTTTAAAAGTTCAAAAAGCTTTAAATGATAAACAAATTTTTCCAAGAAGATATTTTTATCCATCTCTTGATACTCTTGATTACATTGAAATAAAACATAAATCAGAAATATCTCAGAATATAAGTAAGAAAATACTTTGTTTACCTATATATGCTGAATTAACTCAAGATGAACAAAATATTATATTAGATACAATCAAAAATAGTTTATAAAAAGAAGAAATATGAATCTTATTAATAAAATTTGTTATGTTTCAAAAGAGAATCAAAATAAAATTACTCTTTTGATGAATCATCTTTTGGTAGTATATGCTTTTTTAATCCCTATTAGTAATAAGGCAAAAACATCAGTATTCTTTTGTATACTGCTACTGTTTTTATATAGAAGAAATTTTATAGATTATTTTAAAATTGCATTTAAAAATGAGCTTTTAAAGTATTTTATATTATTGTATTTAGTTTTTCTGTTTGGAATGTTTTATACAAGTGATATGGATAGTGCATATGCTTTTATGAATAAAGCAAAGTTTTTAATATATCCTTTAATATTTTTATCTTTTTTAGATATGAGATTTTCTTTTAGAATTTTAAATGCTTTTATATTTGGAGTTTTATTTTCTGAGATAGTTTCTTATTTGATTCATTTTCAAATTATTCCACCTGAACTTTTCATTGGAGAATATAAAGTTTATCAAACTGTTTATACAGATCCAGCTCCATTTTTAAATCATATAAAGCACAATATCGCTTTGGCAATAGTAATATCTGTTTTAATATATAGATTATTAGTTAATGATATAAAAAATATTTATCTAAAAATATTGTCTTTTATTTTTATAACAACTGCTTTTATAAACATGAGTTTAATTGGTGGAAGAACTGGTTATATTGTACTATTTCTTTTAATATTTTTAGTAGTTTTTTTGGTTTATAGGCAAAAAATAAAAAAAGTATTTTTTATTTCTTTGTCAATTATATTAATTATGTTTATGTATATGTATAATTTTTCTGAACAATTTGATAATAGAGTAGAAGCTGCAAAAAATGACATAAAAAGTATGATCAATGAAAAGAATTATGATAGTTCTATTGGACTTAGAATTATTGCTTCTTATTATACAATTGAAGTAATAAAAGATAATTATTTAGTTGGTGTCGGAACTGGTGATGTTATGCAAGAAATTGAAAAATTATCAAAAGATAAAGACCCTTATATTATACAAAGAGTCAAAAGTCCACACAATGTTTATCTACAAGTCTTAGCTCAAGTTGGAATAATAGGTTTTTTTATAATGATGTTAATGTTTTATAAAATATTAACTTATAAAACTTTGGATAAAAAAAGAGATGATATAATTAAGATACTAACTATTGCTACTTTAATATTTATGATACCTGGAAATTTTTTTGAATTTTTTGAATTAACAATGTTTGTTACAATTATAAGTGCTATGATAAATAATTATAAATTTGATGTATTTGTTAAAGAAGTAGATTATAAATCTATATTAAAATATATTTTAGTTATTATAATTTTCTTAATAATAGGAATTACAAAATGAAATCATTAAAAATAGTATACATTACTCGTTCTATAATACCTTCAAAAACAGCAAATAGTGTAAATGTAATTAGAATGTGTTCTGCTTTTGCTTCTTTAGGTCATCAAGTGACACTTCTTGCACCTATTACAAAAAAGCTTGAAGAAAAAGGTGTTGAAGACATTTTTAAATTTTATGGTGTTGAAAATAATTTTGAAATAAAGAAATTATTTTCACCAAATATAAGATTTTTGAAAAGAAAAATATATTCGTATAGATGTCTTAATCAAGTAAAAAAAATAGATCCAGATCTAGTATATGGAAGAGGTGTTATTTCAGCTTTTTATTTAACTCAAAAAGCTGGATATAAGACGTTATTTGAAAGACATAGTAATTATGGAGAAGATAAAAAATCAGAAGAAAAAATATTTAAAAAGTTTATTTCAGAAAATAAAAATAAAGCTAAATTAGTTGCTATTGCTCAAAAATTAAAAGAATTATATTGTAGAGAATATAATATTGAGGAGAATGCAGTGCATGTTGCACCTAGTGCTACTCTTGTAAATGAAGATTTTGATACTATACCAGTTAATTGTGAACAATTTAAAGATAGCTTTAATATTGGATATATAGGTAAAATGACTAAAAATAGGGGATTGGAAATAATTATAAAATTGGCTGAAAACTTTCCTAAAATTATTTTTCATATTATTGGAGGAGATGAAAAAGAGGTAAAATATTGGAAGAATGAATCTAAAAATTTAGAAAATATAATTTTTCATGGTTTTATAAATCCTCAAGATACTTATAAATATAGAAATTTAAGCGATATTTTATTAGCCCCATATATGAATGCAGATAAAAACTTTGAATATATGTCTCCAATAAAGATTTTTGAATATATGGCTTCTAAAACACCAATGATTTGTTCTGATTCAAAAATTATAAGAGAAAGTTTAAATGAAAAATATACAATGTTAGTTGATAATGAAGATATAAATGCTTGGATAAAGGCAGTTGAAAAACTTTATAGTGATAAAGAATTTAGAGAGAATATGGCTAAAAATGCTTATGAATATTGTGTACAAAATTTTACTTATGAAGCTAGATGTAAAAAAATATTGGATTTTATAGAAAAATGATTGAATTAAGAGAGGAATTGTTATTAGGTGATGGAGGAGAGAGACTTGTTTTTATACATCCAAATGATAGTAAAAAAGTTGTAAAAGTTCTTCAACCCCAGATAAAAAAACATAATTTTCAAAATGAATTAGAATTTAAATATTATAATTTTTTAACAAAAAAGAACGTTGATTTTTCGCATATAACGAAATGTTTTGGTTATGTGGATACAAATTTTGGTAAAGGTTTGGTATTTGAAAGAGTTATTAATTTTGATGGAGAAGATTCAAAATTTTTAAGAAATTGTTTACAAGAAAATATTTTTACTAAAGATCAAGAAAAAAGATTGTTAGATGATTTAAAAAAGTATTTAGAAGATAATGAAATTTTATTCATTGATTGTAGCTCTCATAATGTTTTTTGTAAAAAAGTAAGTGCTGATAAATATACTTTGATAATTTATGATGGATTAGGTGCTAGAAGAGATAATATAAAGCTTACTTTATATATGAAAAGTAGATTTTATACAAGATATAAGATAAAAAAGCAGTGGAAACTTTTCATGAAAAATTGTGAAAAAGCAAAGCATTTAGGATTAAGAAAATAGTAAAAGATATTAATTTTTTAAATACCTTTTTCTAAATCTTCTAATTAAATAGTTTGGGTTTAGTTTTTTTGCAAGTTTAGACTTTGAGTTTTTATATTTATTTAGATAGTTCTCTTCATTTTCAATAAAGAATATTTCTATTTTATTTAAATATTTTGTTTTATATGATTCATAATCATCTATATATTTATTTATAAAGTCGTTTTTTTCAAATATAAGTTCATAATAAGACAATAATCTATTAAAAATTAAGCTTTTTAAAAATCTTCTAATTCCTTTGTCTTTTTCTGAATCATAAAACTTTGTGTAAGTTTCTAATATTTTTTTTGTACTTATTATATATTTCTCTGTTTTTTCACCAGTCATAACAGAATTTGGTCTTATTCTATATACATAAGCAAAATTATCTACAAAAGATACTTTTTTTGCATCATAAAATAGAGGTAATAAAGCTTCCGCATCGTCTGAAATAACTCCTGAAGTGTATGCAAAATTTATCTCTTTTAAGTAACTTCTTTTTAATATTTTATCCCAAGGAGTATTAGTAATATTACCTTTTTGTGCTGTTGAAAGATATTCTTTTCCAGTATAAATTTTGTTATTTTCTCTTTTTATAGAAAACTTATTTAAAGAATTATTTTTTAAAATTAAATGGTTAAAGTTTAAAATATCTAAAGATTCTTTTTTTGCAACACTATATAATTCATTTAAGCAGTTTTCATTTGCTAGATAATCATCATTATCTACAAAATATATATATTCACCTTTTGCTATTTGTAAACCATTATTTCTTGCCATTGCTGAACCAGCATTTTTTTGATCAATGATTAGCATATTTGGAAATTTTGTTTTATAAAGATTTAAAATTTCCAAAGAGTTATCACTACTACCATCATTTACACAAATTAATTCTATATTTTCAATGATAGTTTGTTTTAAAATACTTTGTAAACATTCATCAAGATATTCTTCTGCATTGTAAACAGGAACAATTATACTTATAAAAACTTCTTTATTTGACATATTTTAATTCTCTCTTTTTTATTTATATTAATAAATTTAAATATTCAATTTTTTCTCTTTGTGGAGCAAAAATATTTAAAGCTTTTTGATGATTCTCTTTTGCTTTATCTTTTTCTTCCTCAAAGTTATTTACAACGTTTAATAAAATTTCTTGCAAATTTTTAATATTATTTTCTTTTGTTAAGAGAATATGAAATCCTAAATCTTTAAATTCACTTGAAGATGTGTCATCATAAATAATTGGAATAAGTCCAAATCCTAAGCTTTCAATTATTGCATTACTCATTCCTTCTCCTAGACTTGGAAAAATGAAAATATCGCTTTTTTGTAAATACTCTTTTACATTTGAAGTGTAACCTACAAATTCGACATTATCTTTTAAAGAAGAGTTTTTTAAATAGTTCTTCATAGCTTCAAGATAGTCTTTATCTTGAATATCTCCTAAAAACTTTATTGTAAAACTTATATTATTCTCTTTTAGAATTTCACAAGCTTTTATAGCTTCAAATTGTCCTTTACCTTTATGTACTCGTCCAACATGAACCAAATCTACATGGTTATTTAAAGGTTTAAAATCTATATTTTCTTCTAGTTTTAAAGATGAATAAATTCTTTTAACACTTGCTTTTTCGGGAATTGGTAAAATTTCAATTATATTTTTTTTCATATATTCACAATTTCCTACAAAGTAATTTACATTGCTATAAAATAGTTTATGAAAAATATCTTTTTTTGAAGTTGTTTTTTTTGAACCTTGTCTGATTATAAAATTAATATCTAATCCTAAAGTTGCAAAATATAAAGATTTCATCTCAGAAGCACCTAAAAAAATTATATTTTTTATATTACTGTTTTTTAAAATTTCTCGTACATCGAAAATAAGTTTAAAACTAAAATTAGATGAAAATTTTACTATGTGCAGATTTATATCATAGTTTTCAAAATGTTCTTTTCTATTTGCTATATAACTATTATCTCTAGCGATAAATTCTACTTCAACATCTTGGCTTAAAAGTCTTGCAAGTTTTACTGATGCAAGTTCCATTCCTCCATTTACTCTTGATAGACAAATAATAGCTGTTTTTTGTTTCATAATCACCTCTAAAATAGGGATTGTATCTTAATTAAATTAAATTTTCTATATAATATAAGTTATATTAATAGAATAAAGGTTGTCTTTGAAAATTACAGCAAATATTATTACACTAAATGAAGAAAAAAATATAGAAGAAGTTATAAAATCTGTTAAAAGTGTATGTGATGAAGTTTTAGTTGTGGATTCTTTAAGTAGTGATAGAACTTGTGAAATTGCAGAAAGTTTGGGTGCAAAAGTTATAAAACAGGCATATTTAGGAGATGGACCACAAAAGGCATTTGGTGCTCCATATGCAAAAAATGATTGGGTTTTGAGTATTGATGCAGATGAAAGACTTGATTTAAATGCAATAGAAGAGATAAAAAGATTGAATCTAGAAAATAGTTCTTATGATGCTTATTCTTTTGCTAGAAAGACATTTGTCGGAAAGAATTATATTAAACTTTGGTATCCAGATAGAGTAACAAGACTTTACAATCGTAAAAAATGTGGATTTTCAACTGCAAAAGGGCATGCAAAGGTTGAAACAAAAAATGTGTGTGATTTAGAAGCTGATATGTTGCATTATTCATATGATGATTATATTCATATGATAAGAACGACTGAAAAATTCATAAAAAGAGGTGCAATTTTAGCACACGAAGAAGGTAAAAAAGCAACAGTTTTTGATCCAATTATTCATGGTTTGGGAGCTTTATTTAAAGCTTTAATATTAAAAGGCGGAGCATTTCATGGAATTAATGGATGGAATGTGGCAGTGATTTCAGCATATAGTTCATATATGAAGTATGCTATTATGTTGGATATGCAAAGAAATGCAAAATAAAAATATTTTAGAAGTTTGTTTATCCCCTGATTTAGGTGGATTAGAACTTTATATGTGTAATTGCTCAAAAGAATTAGCAAGAGATTTTAATGTAACTTGTGTAATTTCAAATAATTCAAAATTAGAATCCTTTTTAGAAGATTTAAAAGTTATAAAAATAAAAAGAAAAAGTAGTTTTTCTTTAATTTCTTCAATAAAAATAGCAAAAATTATTGATAAAAATAAAATTGATACAATACATATTCATTGGACAAAAGATATTCCAATAATAATTTTTGCAAAATTATTATCAAAAAGAAAACCAAAAATTATTCAAACTAGACATATGACAATGACAAGATTTAAAAATGATTTTTATCATAAGTTTTTGTATAAAAATGTAGATACAATTATTTGTGTGACAAAAGCTTTACAAAATCAAATAGAAAAATTTATTCCTCAAAATATTAGACCAAAAGTAAAAACTTTATATTTAGGGGCAAAAAATCCTAAAGTTTTTACAAAAGAAGAGTTAAATATTTATAAAGAAGAGAAATTAAATTCAAAAAACTCTTTTATTATAGGTTTTGTTGGAAGAATTAATGAATTTAAAGGTCAATATCTTTTGATTGAAGCTATGAAAAAATTAAAGATTAAAAAATTAGACGTAAAGGCTTATTTTGTAGGACATCCTATGAATGAAGAGTATTTGAACTCTTTAAAAGAAAAAGTAAAAAATTATAATCTTGAAAATGAAATACATTTTTTAGGTTTTTCAAAAGAATCAGATAAGTTTATGCAAGCCTGTGATGTGATTGTAGCTGCTTCCAAGAATGAAACATTTGGTTTAGTTGTTATTGAAGCTATGAAAAATCAAACAGCTATTATTGCTTCAAACAGCGGAGGATTTTTAGAAATTATTGATGATAGAATTAATGGATTATTGTTTGAAAACGAAAATATAGAAGATTTAGCATTAAAAATTGAAGAACTTTATAATAATAAAGATTTAAAAGATAATTTAATTTTAGAAGCAAAGAAAAAAGTTGATTTAGAATTTGATAGTGAAATACAATTTAAAAAATTAAAAGAATTTATGAAAGGAAATTAAAGATAATGCTCTTTAATAGTTACGAATTTATATTTATATTTTTGCCAGTAATGTTTGTGGTTTACTTTTATTTGAATAGTAAACGATTAATATTAGGAGCAAAGATATGGTTAGTAGTAGGGAGTTTATTTTTTTATAGTTACTGGAATGTAATATATCTTCCTCTAATTTTACTTTCAATATTTGTAAATTATGGTGTAGGATTAAGTTTAGTAAATCATGAGAAGATAAGAATTTCTTCAAAAACAATACTGAGTTTTGGAATAGTGTTTAATCTAGGATTATTAGGATACTTTAAATATACAGATTTTTTTCTAGATAACTTTAATGGAATATTTGGAACAAATATACCATTGCCACATATAATATTGCCTCTAGGGATTAGCTTCTTTACCTTTACACAAATAGCATTCTTAGTAGATGCATATAAACAAGAAGCAAAAGAGTATAGCTTAATAAATTATATGCTGTTTGTAACATATTTTCCACATTTACTAGCAGGACCAATTTTGCATCATAAAGAGATGATGCCACAATTTGCAAGTAAATATAACTGGGTAAAGAATTATAGAAATATAGCATTAGGATTGTTTATTTTTTCAATAGGATTGTTTAAAAAAGTAGTAATAGCAGATACCTTTGCAATATGGGCAAATGCAGGATTTGATACAGCAACAACTTTAAATTTAATAGAAGCATGGGCAACATCTTTGTCTTATACTTTCCAATTGTACTTTGATTTTTCAGGATATACAGATATGGCAATAGGTATAAGTTTGATGTTTAATATAAAATTACCTATTAACTTTAATTCGCCATATAAAGCATTGTCAATTCAAGACTTTTGGAGAAGATGGCATATGACACTCTCAAGATTTTTAAGAGATTATTTGTATATACCACTAGGAGGGAATAGAAAAGGTAATATTAGAACTTATGTAAATCTAATAACAACATTTCTATTAGGTGGATTATGGCATGGAGCAGGATGGACATTTATAATCTGGGGATTGCTGCATGGAATAGCATTAGCAATACATAGGTTTTGGCAAAGCTTAGGATTTAGAATGAATAAAATCTTGGCATGGTTTATAACATTTAACTTTATAAATATAACATGGATATTTTTTAGAGCAAAAGATTTTGAAAGTGCTTTGAAAGTATTAGGTAGTATGTTCTCTTTTGATAATCTTGTTTTACCAAGCATATTTTTTAAGAAGTTAGCATTTTTAGAAAATTATGGAATTAAGTTTGATGAAGTAACTCGCTCAATAAGTGGAGGAAGTGATCTTTTAAATCTTACTTTAGTCAGTATGATTATTGTTTTTTTCTTTAAAAATTCTATGCAATTAAAAGATAAATTTAAATCAAATATTTTTATATTAGTTTTTACGGTTTTTTTATTTGTTTATTCTATGTTTTCTTTGAACAAATTTAGTGAATTTTTATATTTTAATTTTTAAGGGTAATAATGAATAATAAATTATTTATAAAATTATTTTTTTGTCTTTCATTAATTAGTTCAATTGTATTATTTTATTTGTCTTTCTTAGGGTATTCAAATGATAGATTAGCAAAATATAGTGAAGAGCGAGTAGAACAGTCTAAAAATGAAAAAAGTGAAATTGTATTTGTTGGAGATAGTTCTTTAAAGTATGGTTTAGATGAAAAATATTTTTCAACATTATTAAATAAAAGTGTTTCAAACTTAGCTTTAACTGCTGGTGCTCACAATATTTCTGCAACATTTAATATGATTAGAAATATTATTAAAAGTAATGACAAAATTAAATACATTGTAATAATGCAGAATCCATCAATTTGGCAATATCCTTTTTCTGATGGTGGATATTGTTCAACATTAGATGATTTATCAAATGAAGAAGTAATAGCATATAAATTTTTAGATAATATTAGTTGTTTTAAGTATAAATATATGAATCTCAAATCAATAAAAAAAGCTTTTAAAAAAGAGAAAAAAAGTAGAGATGAAGAAGAAACCTATAAAAATGGTTTACTTAATATTAATGAAGAATTAAATAACAATAAATATATTGATTATGAATTAATAAATTCTTCAAAAAATAAAGAATTTAAAATGCTAGATGATTATTTACAAGATAAAAATGTAAAAGTTTTTTATATTCAAGGTACATTACATTATGATTTATATCAAAAATATTCAAATATTATTGATGAACAGCATAAGATATTAAGAAAATTTAAAAATATAACTTTTATAGAAAAATACCTATATCCTATAAATGAAAATATGGGAAATGCTGAAAACCATGTTTATAGTTCTTATAAATTAGAATCTACAAAGTTCTTTTATGAAATATTGAAAGATTATTTAAAATAGGAGATAAAATGATAATATTAAAAGATGAAGATTTTGTTGGAAAAGGAAATGAAAGAGCTTGTTATATTCATCCTGAAGATAAAAATAAAGCAATAAAAATTACTTATGAAAATAATAATAGAAAAGAGAGTAAACAAACTAAGCTAGAGGTAAATTACTATAAAGAATTAGAAAAAAGAAGAATGACAAATTTTAAACATCTTCCAAAATATTTTGGTGAAGTTAAAACAGATAAAGGGGCTGGATTTGTTGTTGAACTTATAAGAGATTTTGATGGTGAAGTTTCTAAAACATTTGAATATTATTTAAAAAAAGATGGTGTTTTAAAATATAAAAAAGAGTTAGAAGAATATAAGCAATATTTTTTAGATAATTGTATAATTTTTAATTATGGAATGATGCCTAAAAATATACTTCTTAGAAAAAATAGTCAAACAGATTTTGATTTAGTATTAATTGATGGATTAGGTGATGTTACTTACTTTACATTTCCAAATAAAATTTCATATTTTGCACGAAGAAAAATAAATAGAAGATGGGATAAATTTGTTAAAAAATATTTAGAAAAATAATATTTAATTTAAACATATAAAATCTTTTGCTAAAATATCCCCTTTACGAAAAAGGAAAAATTTGGCTATAAAATATGAATTAAATGTAAATTATGAAAATATTAAAGATTTTTTGTTAAATGTTAAAAATTTTTTTAAACAAAATTCAAATACTATTCACAAAGCTAGGAATGAATTAAAAGTTATAGAATATAAAAGTGTTCAAACAGTTGTTAAGGCTTTTAAAATTCCAAATATTATAAATCAAGTTGTTTATGCATATTTTAGAGATTCAAAAGCAAAAAAATCTTACGAGAATGCTGTAAAACTTATTAATTTAAATATAAACACTCCAACACCGATAGGTTATATAGAGTTTTATCAAAACTTTTTATTTAAAGAAAGTTTTTTTATTAGTGAAAAATTAGATTATTTATTTACTATTCGTGAGCCATTAAGAAATATGATGTTAAATGATAGAGAATTAATTATAAAAAAATTTGTAGCATTTACTTATAATTTACATAAAAATGGTGTTTATCATAAAGATTATTCAGCTGGTAATATACTAGTTTTTAAAAATAAAAATGATGAGTATGATTTTAGTGTCGTTGATATAAATAGAATGGAATTTAAAAATATTGATTTAGAAACTGGTTTAGACAATTTTGCAAAATTATGGTTAGATGAAGATAGTTTAAAATTAATTGCAGCTGAGTATGCAAGATTATCACAAAATGATGAAAAAATAGCTATTAATATTTTGAAAAAATGTGATAAAAAATTAAAAGACTTTGTAGAGTTTAAAAGAAAAATCAGAGGTAAAAAATAGTGAATTTACTAATAACAAGACACGATAAAATAGGTGATTTTGTCGTAACTTTACCTCTTTTTAAAGCTATTAAAGAACAATATCCTAATACAAAATTAACAGCGCTTGTATCAAAAGTAAATTTTGATTTTGCAAAAAAAATAGATTTTATAGATGATGTTATTTTATTTGATAAAAATAATTTATCAAAAACATTAAAAGAGATAAAAGAAAAAAAATTTGATGCGAGTATAAGTGCATATATTGATATAACTTTAGGAAAACTTCTTTTTAAAAGTGGGATAAAAAAAAGAGTAGCGCCAGCTACTAAAATAGCACAACTTTTTTTTAATAAAAGAGTAAAACAAAAAAGAAGTCAAGTAGCAAAAACAGAGTGGAGATATAATCTTGATTTGGCAAAAAAATTATATCCAGACATAAAACTTGATTTTACTAAACCACTTTTAGATATTAAAGTAGAAAAAGAAAAAAGAGTAATTTTTCATGTTGGATTTGGTGGAAGTAGTGATGGAAATTTAAGATTAGATGATTATATAAATTTAGCAAGAAGTATTAAAGATAGTTCTTTTGAGGTAGTTTTTAGTTTTGGTCCAGATGATAATGATTCAAAAGAATATATAAAAGAAAATCTTGATTTTAAGGCAACAATTTTTGATTCAAAAGTTTCTTTATATGAATTTACACAATATATAGCTTCTAGCTTTCTTTTTGTTAGTACATCAACTGGTCCTATGCATCTTGCAGGAACAACAAATACAAAAACTTTATCATTTTTTGGAGATTCTTTATTTGCAAGTAGCAAAAGATGGGCAACTATAAGTAATGAAGAAAACCAAAACAATTTTATGATAAATAAAGATTATACAAAAGAAAAATACTTAGAAATTGAAAATAAGTTAAAAGAATTAATTAGTGAATAAAGATCTTTTTATTTGGGATAATTACTCTGATCAACCTCAAGTTATTAAAGATAAAAATTACAAGAAAGCTATGCGAAAAAAGCATTTAAAAGATTTTATAAAGCTTTTTATCAGTTCTTTTTTTATTCTGCCTATTGCAATGCTTTTTATGAAATTTTTTAAGGGAAAAGTTAAATTTTCAAATGACGATTTTTATGGTTTAGGAGTGAATCTTGATAAAGGCAATTGTCAAGTTGAATTAGTAGAAGAACTTCAAGTAAAAAACTTAATAATTAGACTGCCATTATGTGATATAAAAAATATTGATTCTTACGTTGATTTTGCCCAAAGTTTTAATAAAACATCAAAAAAAAATATTCTATTAAACATTATGCAAGATAGAGAAAATATAGAAAATCACAAACTTTTAAAAGAAAATTTGGAACTAATTTTTATAAAATTTGGCAGTTTTGTAAGCGAATTTCAAATAGCAACTACAATAAATCGTGCAAAATGGGGATTTTTTAGCGTAAAAGAGTATGTAAATTTCTATAAAGTAGCTCAAAATTTAAAAGATGAAAAATTTCCAAATATAAAACTTTTAGGACCTAGTGTTATTGACTTTGAATACTACTATAATGTTAGAGCGATGTTTAATTTTGAAGATATAAAATATGATATAGTTAGCTCTTTACTTTATGTAGATAGACGAGGAAGTGCAAAAAACAAACAATATCTTTTTTTTGATTTTAAAAATAAAATTGATTTACTTTTTTCTTTAGTAAAATTAAGTCCAAAATGTAAAAATGAAATATATATAACTGAGGTTAATTGGCCTATAAAAAATACAGCTCCTTATGCTCCAACAAGTGAAAAAGAGTGTGTTTCAAATGAAGAATATACAAAATATATGTTAGAGTATTTTGAAATAGCAAAAAAAAGTAAAAAGATTAAAAGAGTTTATTGGCATCAACTAATTGCTCCAGGATATGGATTGGTTGATAATAGAGGAGGAGAAATTATAAAATATCCTCAATTTTATGCTTTTAAAGAGATGATTAAAAAAAATGATTAAAGAAATATTTATAGAAATACCTTCTTGGTTGGGAGATGCTATTATGGCAACACCAGCAATAGAAAATTTGATAAAAACATATCCCGATGCTCAAATTACACTTTTAGGTTCTTTTGTTTCAACTCAAGCTTTTCAAGGTTATCCAAATATAAAAAGAGTAATAGTTGATGATACAAAAAAGAGTGGAAATAGATATAAAAATCTTATTTCTTTAGCAAAAAGTATCGGAAAAGTTGATTTAGCAATTTCATTTAGAAGAAGTATCTCTTCTAAATTTATGATGTTTTTTATAAAAGCAAAGAAAAAATTCAATTATAGACGTCTTACAAAAAAAGAGATACATTTATGTATTAGATATAACGACTTTATAAATAAAGTTTTAAATTTGCAAAATGAAGTAGGGGATTTAAAACTTTATTTTAAACCTTTTAATTACGGTAAACCAACTTTAGGAATAAATCCAGGTGCCACTTATGGAAGTGCAAAAAGATGGTACCCAGAAGAGTTTGCAAAAATTGCAATTGAAATGTCAAAAAAATATGATATCGTAATTTTTGGAGGACCAGCAGAAACTAATATTGCAAAGGATATAGAAAATGAATTAGTTTCAAAAGGAATAACAAATTATCAAAATTTAGCTGGTAAAACCACAATTCCTGAACTTATTGAAAGAATTGCTGGGCTTGATTTATTTATTACAAATGATAGTGGTCCTATGCATATTGCAGCTGCTTATAAAGTGAAAACAATAGCTATCTTTGGTCCTACAAAATTTACTGAAACAAATCAATGGAATAATCCAAATGGAGAAATTGTGACAAAAAATCTGGATTGTGCACCTTGTATGAAAAGAGTTTGTCCATTAAAACATCATAAGTGTATGAAAAATATTACAGCTGCTGATGTTTTAAAAGTTTGTGAAAATTTAACTTAATTCATTATCAATAATTTGACAAATCGTGTGTTCAAAAAGTATATGCATCTCTTGTATTCTTGGTGTATCATTTGAAGGAACAACTAAATTTATATCACAAAGTTCGTTCATTTTTCCTCCGTCACGTCCTGTTAAACCAATAGTTTTACAACCCAAATCCTTTGCTACTTTTAGTGCATTTATTACATTAGTACTATTCCCTGAAGTAGAAATACCAATAAGTAAATCACCTTTAGAAGCTAAAGCTTCAACTTGTCTATCAAAAACTCTATCATATCCATAGTCATTTCCAATAGCTGTTAGTGCGCTTGTATCAGTTGTAAGAGCAATTCCTGGTAATCCTCGTCTTTCTGTTTTATATCTTCCTGTTAGTTCTGCCGCAAAATGTTGTGCATCTGCTGCACTTCCTCCATTTCCACAAAGTAAGATTTTATTCCCATTTTTTAAAGTTTCAACTGCAATTTTTGAAGCTTCTTCTAAAGGTCCTTGCATAGTTTCTATAACTTTTGCTATTGTTTCTTGATGTGCTAAAAACTCTTTAATTATTGCACTTTTCATTTTCTTGTATCCTTTTTATCGTATTTGTTGTACTTTTCCCATCTACAAATTTTACTAATTTTAATTCATCAGCTATATCTTGACCAACAACATCCTTACCTTCATAATCTCCACCTTTTACTAAAACATGTGGTTTAATTAATTTAATTAACTCATAAGGAGTTTCTTCTTCAAAAATAACTACATAATCTACACTTTCAAGTGAAGCTAAAATATATGCTCTATCATCTTGATTATTTATTGGTCTTGAATCACCTTTTAGTTTTTTTACACTGCTATCAGCGTTTAAACCTAATATTAAAACATCACCATAACTTCTTGCTTCTTCTAGGTATTTTACATGCCCTACATGAAGTATGTCAAAACAACCATTTGTGAAAACTATTTTTTTACCAAGACTATGAAGTTTTGATGCTAATTTTTCAATCTCTTCAAAAGTTTTTATATGAGAGTTTGAATTTGATTTATGTAAACTTGATTCATATTCATAAATTTCATCTAAAGTTGTCGTTGCACTTCCAAGTTTTCCTACAACAACGCCAGCTGCTAAATTTGCAAAACTTACAGCTTCATTTATATTTAAATCATTTCCTAAAGCAAAAGCAATAGAAGCAATTACTGTATCACCAGCTCCTGTTACATCATAAACTTCTCTAGCAACAGTTGGTTTTATAGTAAGATTTTCATCAAAAATAGCAATTCCTTGTTCACTTAAAGTTATAAGAGATACTTCTAAATCACATTTTTCTTTTAAATTTTTTAAAGCATTTATTAAAGAATTTTCATCTTTTATATCTATATTTGTAGCTTCTTGAGCCTCTTTTTTATTTGGAGTAAGAGTATATGAACCTTTATATTTACTATAATCTTTTCCTTTTGGATCAACTAAAACTTTTACACCATTTTTATTTGCAATATTTATAATATCTTGCGTTAATTTTGTAGTTAACACGCCTTTCCCATAATCAGAAAGTATAATTGAACTATATTTTTTAATATTTTTTTCAAGATTTGAGATGATTTTCTTATGACTTTCTTCATTTATATCATCAATACTTTCCATATCATATCTTAAAACTTGTTGCTGTGAAGCTATAAGTCGGCTTTTTTTAGATGTTTTTCTATTATTTTCAACTATTAAATTTGAAGTTGATATTTTGATTTTTTCTAATAAACTTTTTAGTTCATTTGCAACATTATCATCTCCAATTACACTTATTACATCAACAGTTGCACCAAGAGTAAAAAGATTATTTATAACATTTCCAGCTCCACCTAAAACAGAACTCTCTTTTTTTACATTTACAACTTGAACTGGCGCTTCAGGAGAAATTCTATCACAACTTCCCCATAAATAGTGATCTATCATCAAATCACCAATTACTAAAATATTTGGTTTTTTACTCAACATTTTCATCTATTTTACTTCTTCTTTAAATAGTTTTAAAATTTCAGGAATATAAGCTTTTATTCCATCTTCTAAACTAAATTTTGGTTCATATCCTAAATACTTCGTTGTAGTTTCTATATTTGCTTGTGTAAAAAATTGGTAAGAACCAACATAAGGATTTGGAATATACTCTTTACCATTATTTATTTGTAACTCTTTTTGCAAGATATTTACTATATCTTCAAAACTTCTAGCATTTCCTGTTCCAACATTATAAACACCAGATTTTTTAGGATTACAAGCTTTTATATTTGCTTGAATAATATCTTCAATATAGATAAAGTCTCTTAATATTTTATCACTTCCTTCAAAAAGTTTTGGAGTAAGTCCTTTTAGTATTTGATGTCCAAATTGAACTACCATTGATGCAGTTTTATTTTTAAAAAACTCTCTTGGTCCATAAACATTAAAATATTTTAATCCAACTATTGAAATATCTAAATCTTTTTTTAAGTACTCATAAGTCACATTATCCATCATAACTTTACTAAAACCATAAGCATTATTTGGCTGTTCATAACCAACTTCAAATCTATCACTATCTCCATAAGTTGCTGCACTACTTGCATAAATCATATTTGCTTTATGTTTTATTGCAATTTTTAATAGATCTTCATAAGCATTTACATTTGTTTTTATCATTAAATCTTGTTCTTGTACAGTTGTATCTGAAATAGCAGCTTGATGAAAAATATAGTCAAATTTATAATTCTTTTCTAAAGATTTTAAAACACTTTTATCGTTTATATCACCACTTATAACAATGCCTTTAAAACCTAAAAGATTTTTAAAGTGACCAAAACTTTTTAAGTTTCCATTACTAAAAGTTTCACCACTTCTAAAACTATCTAAAACTACAATTTTTGATTTTGGGTAATTATTTTGAAAATAAAAAGCCAAACTAGAGCCTATAAAACCAGCTCCACCAGTAATTAGTATTGTTTTTTTATTAAAATTTATATCTGTATATTTCATTATAAGCCTTACTGTTTTATTATGTTTATTGTATCAAATAAAGTTTCAACTACATGTAAAACTTTATCCTCTTTCTCTTTTGAAATTAATATTTTATTTGGAATATTTGCACTAATTGCAGTTTGAATATCACTCATTTTATCTCCAATTAGCCAAGATTTTTGTAAATCTATATCAAAATCGTTTAATGATTGTGTAATCATACCAATTTGTGGTTTTCTACAACTGCAGTTTTCTTCAGGAGCATGAGGGCAAAAATATACATTTAAGATATCAATACCATTTTTTTTAAACTCACTTTTCATCCAATTTGTAAGTTTTATAAAATCCTCTTTTGTATAGTAATTTCTTCCAATTCCAGATTGATTTGTAACTACAACAATTTCATATCCTAAATTTATAAAATGTTTACAAGCTTCAAGAACTCCACTTATAAACTCAAATTTATCAATTTCATAAACATATCCAAAATCTTTGTTTATAACTCCATCTCTATCAAGATAGATTATTTTCTTTTTATTTGTTTGAATAAAAAATCCTTTTCGTATGTATTGTTTATTAAATATTATCATAAAGCAGTTTTAACTATAATAAGAGTTATTTTAAAGTTAAGAAAGTATTTAGATGAAAATTACAATCTCATATAAAACAACAAATGTTTTAATAAACGAGTTAAAAAAACAAGAGAATATTGAAGTTATAAAAAATAAAAATTTTTTGAAAAAACTTTTTAGCAAAAAAAGATATGCAGATGTCTATTTTCATACTGGTTCTTTAGATGAAAAAACTATTTTAAATATAAAAAATTCAAAAATTACAATAGTAAATTCATTTTCTACTAAAAATAATATATTAGAAGAATTAAAAATTTCATCAGAAAAAATTGAAGTTATCTATCCTTCAATAAATATAAATATTGAAAATGAAAATAAAATAAAAATAGATTTTTATAAAAAATTCAATATAGATTTTGATACAAAACTTATATTTTTTACAGCAAAAAATTTTAAAACGTCTGGAATTAAAGAGTTTTTAGATATTTGTTCAAATCTAAATTATTCAAATTTTAAAATAATAATTGCAGGTGATAAAAGACAAATAGGAAGTTTACAATTTTCACTTCCAAAATATAAAAAACTTGAAGAAAAAATTATACTTATTGATGATTATAAAAATTTTGATGAATTATTTTTAGTAAGTGATATATTTTTACTTCCAACTCATAATAAATCTTTTGCTACAAATATATTAAAAGCTATGTTTTGTGAATGTGTTGTTTTTTTAAGTGTTAAAAATGATGCAAAAGAGGTGATTGATGTTTTTGCTTCAATGAGTAGCCCAACTGACTCAACTATTGCATTTAAAATTGATGCTATATTATCGGATGAAAAAGAGTTAAAAAATATTAAAAAACAAAATTATGAAATAGCAAAAGAGTGTAGTATAGAAAATAATTTAAATAGATTTAATCAAGAAATATTAAATATTTAAATTTAACTTAAGAAATTTAGGATAGAATACGCAAATATTTTTCACTATAAAAAAAAGGAAGACAAATGTCAAGAAAATGTGCAATTTCTGGAAAAGGACCAATGGTTGGTAACAACGTAAGTCACGCTAAAAATAGAACAAGAAGAAGATTCTTACCAAATATTAGAACAGTTAGAGTTACACTTGAAGATGGAACTACTACTAAATTAAGAATTTCTGCTAAAGAGCTAAGAACACTTAAAAAACACTCATAAGAAGCACTAGATAAAGTGCTTTCATGAGTATCTTCATAAAATTCAAAAAAACTATTGGTTGGGAAATAAAAGCGGCTAAGCCTTTATATGATTTAAACCCAATTATTTATTCAAAATTAAAACCTCTAAGATTTCCCTTAATAATTATTCAATTACTGATGATAATTGGAACATTAGCTTATGTTTATTTTGAAAATTATACTATCATGCAGGCTATCTTTCAAACAGCGTATACTCTTACAAATACAGGATTTGGCGCTTTAAATGAATCAAATTTCAAAAATGAAACGATTGTATTTACTACATTTCTAATGTATGCTGGATTTGCAAGTACAATGTTTGCAGTCGGTATTGTAATAGATGTTTTTATGAATGGTAATTTAAGAGAGCTATTAAAGGAGAGAAAAATGCTTTATAAAATAGCAAGACTAAGAAGACACTTTGTGATTTGTTATCACAATGAATATACGGCACAATTAGCAAGACAATTTAGAGAAAATCATATTCCTTTTGTTGTAGTTGATCCAAGTGATAATATTGAAGATATTGCTAGAGAAAATGGTTATCCTTATTTTATAAAAGAAGAACCATATAAAGAGACAGCCTTTTTAAAAGCTCACCTAAGCTCTGCAAAAGGTGCCATATCTTTATCAAAAAATATTTCAGATAATATTACACTTATTGCATCAGTTAGACTTTATGAAAAAGAGTTAGGAAGAGCTCCTTTTTTAATTATTTCAAATGCTGAAACATTAAATGAAAAAATAAGATTAAAAAAATTAGGTGCTGATAAAGTTGTAGCAACTCCATCACTTATGGCAAAAAGAGTAAGTGCAATGGCTATTCGTCCTGATATGGAAAATATTCTTGATGAATTTTTATATAAAATTGATACTCCAATTGCAATGGAAGAAGTTTTTGTAAAAGAGACATCTTGGGTTGTAGGAAGAGAATTAAAAGATTTACGTTTAAGAGATACATTAAAAGTTTCAGTGATTGGAATAACTGAAGCTAATGGACGATTTATTCAAATGCCAAAAGGTGAAACATCAATAAATGCAAATAGTAAGCTTTTATTAGTTGGTTCTCAAAGTGGAATAATAAGGGCAAAAAGAATTTTAACTTTAAATAAACAACCAGAGGATATATAAAATGTTTACTATTATGCCTATAAAAGGTTATATTGATCAAATTGATGGATTTTATTGTGATGGAATCCATGCAGGTCTTAAACCAAATGGAAATAATGATTTAGGATTTATTTATACAAAAGAGGCTTGTACCGTTGCAGCGGTTTTTACAGAAAATAGATTTCAAGCAGCTCCTTTAAAACATTTTTTACAATATGGAGAAAATTTTAAAACAAATTTTGTTTTAATAAATTCAAAAAATGCAAATGCATTAACAGGAAGAAAAGGAATAGAGTCAATCAATACTTTGTTTTCTCAACTTGATTTTGATTTGATTAATCCAGTTATGAGTAGCACAGGTGTTATTGGAAATCCATTGCCAATTGAAAAATTAATAGCAGGGGCAAAAAAATTTGATTTAACAGCTAAAAATGGTGAAAACTTATCAAAAGCAATTATGACAACAGATGCGTATGCTAAAACTTGTATGTATGAAGTGAAACTTGAAAATGGAACTTCATTTAAAATAGGTGCAGTTGCAAAAGGTGCAGGAATGATAAATCCAAATTTAGCAACTATGCTTTGTTTTATTTGTACAGATGCTGCTGCTCCTTATGAAGATATAAAAGAGGCTTTAAATATAAATAAAGAGACAACTTTTAATGCAATTTCAGTTGATGGAGATACTTCAACAAATGATACAGTTATGGTTTTAGCAAATGGAAAATCAAATGCTTATGACAAAGAAGCTTTCAAAGAAGTTTTAAGACTGGTTATGCATGATATGGCGATGTTAATGGTTGCAGATGGTGAAGGTGCTAAAAAAGTGGCTGCATTTGAAGTTATAAATGCAAAAGATGATAAACAAGCTGAAATTGCTGCTAAAGCTTTATCTAATTCACTTTTAGTGAAAACTGCACTTTTTGGAGAAGATCCAAATTTTGGAAGAATTGCTTCAACTATTGGAGCTTCAAGAATTGATTGTGATGAAGAAAAACTTGTAATTTCATATAATGATGTAATTGTTTTTAATAAAGGTGAAATTTGTTTTGATGCAGCAATAGAAGCAAAGGCTTTTGAAGTGTTAAAAAAAGACAAATATAAAATTATTTGTGACATTGGTTTAGGTGATGGAAAATTTACAGCATATGGTTGTGATTTAGGCTACAAATATGTTGAAATAAATGCAGATTATAGAAGTTAAAATATAATAAATATTATTTTTACAAAATTTTAAGAACATAGTTTGTATAATAAAGAAATCAAATTTAAAAAATAGGACACCAAATGTTTCACGAATATAGAGATATCATTGCTGAATTAAAACAAAAAGACTCTCATTTCAATAGAGTTTTTGAAAAACATAATGATTTAGATCACGAAATTGTAAATTTAGAAAATTCTCATGCTGATCAATTCGAAATTGAATCAAAGAAAAAAGAAAAATTAAAATTAAAAGATGAAATTTACAATATGATTGTAAAACATAAAGCTGAAAATTAATTTATAATTTTTAATAGTAAAGAGGGGATCAAAGTTTAGGCTTTTGTCCCCTTTTTTCGTTTAATACTTTGATACAAGAATTACTAAAGTACAATTTAGATATAATCTATTAATTTTATATACTAAAGGCCTTTTTTATGGAAAACCTTTTCGAAAATCAAGATATTATAAATGTAAATATAGAAGATTCTGTTAAAGCTTCATATTTAGATTATTCTATGAGTGTTATTATTGGACGAGCATTGCCAGATGCAAAAGATGGATTAAAGCCAGTTCATAGAAGAATTTTGTATGCAATGCATGATTTAAGTATTACTTCAAAATCTGCTTATAAAAAATCTGCAAGAATTGTTGGAGATGTTATCGGTAAATATCACCCTCATGGAGACATTTCGGTTTATGATGCACTTGTAAGAATGGCACAAAATTTCTCTTTAAGAGCACCTCTTGTTGATGGACAAGGAAACTTTGGTTCTATTGATGGTGATAATGCAGCAGCCATGAGATATACTGAAGCTAGAATGACTAGAATTGCTGAAGAAGTTTTAAGAGATTTAGATAAAGATACGGTAAACTTTGTTCCAAATTATGATGATACAATGAAAGAGCCTTCTGTCCTTCCAACAAGAGTTCCAACATTACTTTTAAATGGAAGTGAAGGAATTGCTGTTGGTATGGCAACAAAAATACCACCTCACAATCTTGGAGAATTACTAGAAGCAATTTTATATTTAATTGATAATCCAGAAGCTGAAGCTGATGATTTGATGCAATTTGTTCAAGGTCCAGATTTTCCAACTGGTGGAACTATTTTTGGAAGACGTGGAATTATTGATGCTTATAATACAGGAAGAGGAAGAGTAAGAATTAGAGCAAAACATCATATTGAAACAAAAGCTAAAAAAGAGATTATTGTTATTGATGAATTGCCATATCAAGTAAATAAAGCAAGACTTATTGAACTTATTGCAAATTTAGCAAAAGATAAACAAATTGATGGAATTTCTGAAGTTCGAGATGAGTCTGATAGAGAAGGTATTAGAGTTGTAATTGAACTTAAAAAAGATGCTATGAGTGAGATTGTTTTAAATAATTTATATAAATCAACTCCAATGGAAACAACTTTTGGAATTATTTTACTTGCAGTTTATAATAAAGAGCCAAAAGTATTTAATTTACCACAAATATTAAATATTTTCTTATCTCATAGAAAAACTGTAATTATTAGAAGAACAATATTTGATTTAGAAAAAGCAAAAGCAAGAGCACATATCTTAGAAGGTTTAAAAATTGCTGTTGATAATATCGATGAAGTTGTAAGAATTATTAGATCTAGTTCAAATGATGCAGAAGCTAAAGAGAGTTTAGAAACAAGATTTGATTTAAGTGCTATTCAATCACAAGCAATTTTAGATATGAGACTTGGAAGATTAACAGGACTTCAAAGAGATAAACTTGAAGCTGAATATCAAGAACTTATGATATTAATTGCAGAATTAGAAGCAATTTTAAGAAGTGAAGAAAAATTAAATGAAATTATTAGAGAAGAATTAACAGAAATTAAAGAAAAATTCTCTAATGATAGAAAAACAGAAATTGAAGATTCTTATGATGAAATTGATATTGAAGATTTAATTCCAAATGAGCCAATGGTTGTTACAATCACTCATAATGGATATGTAAAAAGAGTTCCTATAAAAGCTTATGAAAAACAAAAAAGAGGTGGAAAAGGAAAAGTT
Organism: Arcobacter lacus; assembly: GCF_003063295.1. Classification (NCBI taxonomy): domain Bacteria; kingdom Pseudomonadati; phylum Campylobacterota; class Epsilonproteobacteria; order Campylobacterales; family Arcobacteraceae; genus Arcobacter; species Arcobacter lacus. Next base: position 4,725 of record NZ_MUXF01000014.1, on the reverse strand, counting down.
GCAGTTACTACTCACGATGATGACTTTATTGAAAGATTCTTTGTAAGTAATACTCATGATACATTGATGTTTGTTACAAATATGGGACAATTATATTGGTTAAAAGTTTATAAAATTCCAGAAGGAAGTAGAATTGCAAAAGGAAAAGCAGTTGTAAACTTAATCAATTTAAGACCTGATGAAAAAATTATGGAAATAATTCCAACACCAGATTTTGATGAAAGTAAATCTTTAGTGTTCTTTACAAGAAATGGTATTGTAAAAAGAACTAGTTTAAATGAATTTAGTAATATAAGAAGTAATGGAGTAAGAGCTATCGTTCTTGACGATGCTGATGAAATTGTAACAGCAAAAATTGCTGATGTTCAAACGCAATATATTATGATATTTACAAGTCTTGGTCAATGTATTAGATTTGAACTTGAAAAAACAAGAGATCAAGGAAGAAGCACAAGAGGAGTAAGAGGTATTAAATTTAAAATTGATACAGATTTTGTTGTTGATGCTGATGTTATTAGCAGTGAAGAACAAGAAATATTAACTGTTTCTGAAAAAGGAATTGGAAAACGAACAACTGTTGAAGAATATAGACTTACAAATAGAGCTGGTTCGGGTGTTATTGCTATGAAATTATCTACAAAAACAGGAAATGTTATTGGTGAAGTTTTAGTTGATGATACTCAAGATTTAATGTTACTAACATCAATTGGAAAAATGATTAGAGTTGACATGAATACAATTAGAAAAGCTGGAAGAAATACAAGTGGAGTAATAATTGTAAATGTTGATAGTAACGATAAAGTTGTATCTATTGCAAAATGTCCAAAAGAAGATGAAGAAATAGAACTTGATGAAAATGGAAATGTAATTAGATATAACGAAGATGGTGAAGTTATTGAAACAAATAGTACAAATGAAGAAAAAAATTTAATAGATATATTAGATTCAAATGACAATTTAGAAAAAGGTGAGGAAGAGTAAAAATGAGAAAATTCAATGTAGCAGTAGTAGGAGCTACTGGAGCAGTTGGTGAAGAGTTATTTAGAGTTTTAGAAGAAGTAAATTTCCCTATTAACAAATTAATACCACTTGCAAGTGCAAGAAGTGCTGGTTCTAAAATTGAATATATGAATAAAGAAGTTACTGTTTTAGAATTAACTGAAACAGTTTTTGAAGAAAATGATGTTGAAATTGCATTTTTTAGTGCAGGTGGTTCAGTTTCAGAAAAATTTGCAAAATTTGCAGTAGAAGCAGGTGCAGTTGTAATTGATAATACAAGTCATTTTAGAATGGATCCAAAAGTTCCATTAGTTGTACCTGAAGTTAATCCAGAAGATATTAAATTATGGAAAGAAACTGGAATTATTGCAAATCCAAATTGTTCGACAATTCAAATGGTTCAAAGTTTAAAACCTTTAGATGAATTATATGGAATCAAAAGAGTTGATGTTTCAACTTATCAAGCAGTTTCTGGTGCTGGAAAAACTGGTATGGAAGAGCTTGTAAAACAGATGCAAGACTTTTTTGCATTTAGATTAGACGAAACAGAAATAAAAGCATTTCCTTATCAAATCGCTTTAAATGTAATTCCACAAATTGATGTAGCAAAAGAGAATGGTTTTACTAAAGAAGAGATGAAAATGGTTTTAGAAACTCAAAAAATTATGCATAAAGAGATTCAAGTAGCTGCAACTTGTGTAAGAGTACCAGTTTTAAGAAGTCATAGTGAATCAATAACTGTAACTTTTGAAGATAATATTGATGTTGATGTTGAAGAAGTAAGAAATGCATTAATCAATTTTGAAAATGTAAAAGTGATTGATGATTTAGCAAATAAAAAATATCCAATGCCAATTATTTCAACAGATACAGATTTTACATATGTTGGAAGAATTAGAAAAGATGTTTATGCACAAAACATTGTTCACTATTTTAACGTTGCAGATCAAGTAAGAGTTGGAGCTGCTACAAATGCAGTTAGAATTGCTTTAAAATGGATAGATTTAGAAAGTGATATTTAATGCTTGAAAAACTTTTTGAGAATGCTCTTTGGAAAAGTAGATTTATAGTTATTTTAGCTGTAATTTTTGGTTTTATGGGAGCTGTAATTTTATTTATTGTTGCAAGCATTGATATTATTGATGTTGCAAAATTTATTATTACAACATTTATTGACGGAAGCCATCCAGAACATTTTCATGAGGATATAGTTGCAGGAATTATTGGAGCAGTAGATTTATATCTAATTGCTGTTGTTTTGTTAATTTTTTCTTTTGGAGTTTATGAGTTATTTATATCAAAAATAGATGCAGCGTGTACACCTGAAGAATGTAATTCAATTTTAAACATTAGTTCATTGGATCAATTAAAAGATAAAATTGCAAAAGTAATTATCATGGTTTTAGTTGTAAACTATTTCCAAAGAGTATTACATACAAGTTATCAAACACCGCTAGAATTATTATATTTTGCACTAGCTATTGTAGCATTAGCAGTTGGGCTTTACTTTACTGGTAAAGTTGGAAAACATTAAAAAAGGTAAAAGATGTCAAAAATTTTTGTAGATGCATGTTTTAGAAAAGAGACTCCTTACACTCCTGTTTGGATGATGAGACAAGCTGGAAGATACCTACCAGAATATATGGAAGTAAGAGCAAAAGCTGGGAATTTTTTAAATTTATGTCATAATCCAGAACTTGCTGCTGAAGTTACAATTCAACCACTTGATATTGTTGGTGTTGATGCAGCTATTTTATTTAGTGATATTTTAGTTGTACCAAATGAAATGGGAATGAAATTAGATTTTTTAAAGGGTGAAGGTCCAGTTTTTGATAAACCAATAAAAACGCAAGCTGATTTAGATGCTTTAATTGGTGGCGAAGAAGCTGCAAATAAATTAACTTATGTTTATGAAACTATTAAAATTTTAAAACAAAGATTACCTCAAGATAAAGCTTTGATTGGATTTACAGGTGCTCCTTGGACACTTGCAACTTATATGATTGAAGGTCAAGGAACAAAAACATACAATCTTTGTAAAAAAATGATGTATTCGGATCCAGAGTTTTTACATAAAATTCTTAGACGTGTAACTGATGTAGTTAAGTTTTATATGGAAAAACAAATTGAAGCTGGAGTTGATGTAGTTCAAATTTTTGATTCTTGGGCTGCGGCAATTGAACCTTCAAAATATGATGAGTTTTCGTGGAAATATATGGTAGAAATTGCTGAGTATTTAAAAGAAAAATATCCTCATATTCCAGTTATTATGTTTCCAAAAGGAATTGCTGCATTTATTGAAAGAGGTTTAGTTTACGGAAACTTCGATGTATTTGGAGTAGATTGGGGAACACCAATGGCTCTTGCAAAAGAAAAATTAGGTGAAAAATATGTTTTACAAGGAAATATGGAGCCTTGTAGATTGTATTCAAAAGAAGCAACAACAATGTGTGTTGAAGGAATTCAAAATATTATGGGTGGAACTGGACACATCTTTAATTTAGGTCATGGAATTTTACCTGATGTTCCTGTTGAAAATGCTATTCACTTTGTAAAAGAGTGTCAACGAGTATCAAAAAAAGCATAAAACAAATTTGTTTTAGAAAATTATTATAAAAGAGAGGCTATTTAGCTTCTCTTTTTTTATTTAAAAGGATTTTTATTTTGTCATATTCAAATTCTATTATTTTTGGACCAATTCCTTCAAGAAGATTTGGAATATCATTAGGTATTGATTTATCACCATCAAAAAAACAGTGTAATTTTGATTGTTTATATTGTGAATTAGAAGGTGCTAAAACTGTTGATAAAATGGATACATTTCCAAGTGTTAATGAAATTATAAAAGCAATAAAAGAAAGTTTTAAAAATCATCCTAAAATTGATGTAATTACAATTACATGTAATGGTGAACCAACTTTGTATCCTAAATTAAGCGAATTAATTGATGAAATTAATAAGATAAAAGGTGAAACAAAAACTTTAATTTTATCAAATGGAAGTACGATTTATAAAAAAGAGGTTTTTGATGCTTTATTAAAAATTGATATAGTTAAATTATCTTTAGATTGTGTAAGTGAAAAGTGTTTTAAAAAACTTGATAGACAAAATAAAAGTGTAGAAATTAATAAAATTATACCTTCGATGATTGAATTCTCACAAAAAACTACAAAAGATTTTGTTTTAGAAATTTTATTTGTTAACGATATAAATGATAAAGAAGAAGAAATAGAATTATTGTTTAATGCTGTAAAACAAATCAATCCTAAAAGAGTTGACATTGGAACTATTGATAGACCACCTGCATATAAAGTAAGTCCAGTAAGTTATGAATTTTTAGAAAAAGTTGCAAATAAATTTGAAAATATAAATGTAAATATAGTTTTTAAGAATAGACCAAAACAAATTATCTCATATAATAAAGAAGAGATACTTTCTATGATAAATAGACGGCCTTTGACTATTGAAGATATAGAAAATATGTTTGATAATGAATCAAAAATCATTTTAAAAGAATTAATTAAAAACGATGAAATAGGCTTGATTGACAATGCTGGAATTAAATTTTATAAAAATTTTCAAAATTAACAAAAAATCTCTTGACAAAAAGAGAAAAAGGTATTATAATTCCCGTCCAATTTAAGAGAATAAGTTAAAAAAGATTCCGGCATAGCTCAGCGGTAGAGTAGATGACTGTTAATCATTTGGCCCCTGGTTCGAACCCAG
>NZ_MUXF01000013.1 GCF_003063295.1 Arcobacter lacus | reverse complement strand
GTCTCTATTGCTGCATCATTTGACACTTGTATTATCTCATCATATATTTTTGTATTTAATACATCTGGTACAAATCCTGCTCCAATCCCTTGGATTTTATGTGGTCCAGGATTCCCTCCACTTAACACTGGACTTGCTTCTGGTTCTACTGCTATTATTTTTATATTTGGGTTATGTGCTTTTAAAATCTCACCTGTCCCTGTTAATGTTCCACCTGTTCCAACAGCTGCTATAAAGATATCTATTTTTCCATCAGTATCTTTTAATATCTCTTGAGCTGTTGTTAATCTATGAATCTCTGGGTTTGCTTTATTTGCAAATTGTTGAGGAATGAAAGAGTTTGGTGTTTCCTCTTTTAATTCATTTGCTTTTTCAATAGCACCTTTCATACCTTTTTCTGGTGGAGTTAAAACTAGTTTTGCTCCTAATGCTTGAAGAAGTCTTCTTCTTTCAATACTCATTGATGCTGGCATTGTAAGGATCAGTTTTATTCCTAATGCTGCACAAACTGAAGCTAGTGCTATTCCTGTATTTCCACTTGTTGGTTCGATTACTATTGTATCTTTATTGATTAATCCTTCTTTCAAAGCTGTATTAATCATATTTGTTCCAATTCTATCTTTTACTGAATGTGT
>NZ_MUXF01000012.1 GCF_003063295.1 Arcobacter lacus | reverse complement strand
GAACCAGAAGCAAGTCCAGTGTTAAGTGGAGGGAATCCTGGACCACATAAAATCCAAGGGATTGGAGCAGGATTTGTACCAGATGTATTAAATACAAAAATATATGATGAGATAATACAAGTGTCAAATGATGCAGCAATAGAGACATCAAGAGGATTAGCACAAAATGAGGGGTTGCTTGTAGGTATTAGCGCAGGGGCAAACGCATATGTAGCAAGTCAAGTAGCAAAAAGACCAGAGAATAAAGGTAAAACAATAGTAACAATTTTATGTGATACAGGTGAGAGATATTTAAGTTCTGGATTATATAATTATGATGAAGAGTAGGACTCTTCTTCATATCAATTCAAATAGGAATTTAAATGCACGAAAAACCTTATAGGTCAGTTGTAAAAGCAGTATCTTGGCGAACAGTAGGAACACTTGATACAATGATTGTTTCATATTTTGTAACTGGTAATTTAATAATGGCAGCTTCAATTGGTTCTATTGAAGTAATTACTAAAATGGCTTTATACTATTTTCACGAAAGAGCTTGGAATAAACTATCTTTTGGAAAAGTAAAAGAAACAGGAAATGATTATCAAATTTAGGCTAATAAATGAGTAAAAAAGAAGATTTAGAAAATATTAATAAAGAACTTAAAAATAAAACAACAATAGATGTAATTGCTTATTTTTTAGATAATTTTAAAAATGTTGCTTTAAGTTCAAGCTTAGCAGCAGAAGATCAAGTATTAACAGATATTTTGCTTAAAAAAGACAAAAATGCATCTATTTTTACACTTGATACAGGAAGACTTCATCCTGAAACTTATGATGTTATGGATGCTACAAATTTAAAATATGGTATAAAAATTGATGTATTTTTTCCAAATAATGAAAAAGTACAAGAACTTTATAAAAATCAAGGTGTAAATGGACATTTTGAAAGTATCGAAAATAGAAAAAATTGCTGTAATATAAGAAAAATTGAACCTTTAAAAAGAGCTTTAAAAGATGTAGAAGTTTGGGTAACAGGTTTACGAGCTTCTCAAAGTGTTACAAGAACAGATATGCCTTTAGTTGAATGGGATGAAAACTTTAAAGTTATAAAAGTTAATCCTTTAATTAACTGGAGTGAAAAAGATGTTTGGGACTACATAAAAGAGAATAAAGTTCCATATAATAAACTTCATGACCAAGGATTTCCAAGTATTGGTTGCGCACCCTGTACCAGAGCCATTAAGGATGGTGAAGATATAAGAGCAGGACGATGGTGGTGGGAAAACCCAGAGCACAAAGAGTGTGGTTTACACAAAAAATAAAATTTCGACAAATTCAAACTTTTAATTTGAACTCGTCAAAAATTAATGGAGAAGAATAAAAAATGATAAGTACGGAAAGATTGACTCATTTAAAACAGCTTGAAGCTGAATCAATTCATATTATTAGAGAAGTTGTTGCTGAGTTTAGTAATCCAGTTATGATGTATAGTGTTGGTAAAGATTCTGCTGTTATGTTACATCTTGCACTTAAAGCTTTTGCACCTGCAAAATTACCATTTCCTCTACTTCACGTAGATACTTTATGGAAATTTAAAGAGATGATTGCATTTAGAGATAAAAGAGCAAAAGAAGAAGGTTTTGAACTTTTAGTTCATACAAATCCAGAAGGTATTGAAAAAAACATAGGACCTTTTACTCATGGAAGTGCAGTTCATACTGATATTATGAAAACTCAAGCTTTAAAACAAGCACTAAACAAATATAAATTTGATGCTGTTTTTGGTGGAGCTAGACGTGATGAAGAAAAATCAAGAGCAAAAGAGAGAATCTACTCTTTTAGAGATAAAAATCACAGATGGGATCCAAAAAATCAAAGACCTGAACTTTGGAATATTTACAATGGTAGAGTTCATAAAGATGAAAGTATAAGAGTTTTCCCTATTTCAAACTGGACAGAACTTGATATTTGGCAATATATCTATTTAGAGCAAATTCCAATTGTTCCTTTATATTTTGCTGCTAAAAGACCTGTTGTTGAAAAAGATGGTGTAAAAATCATGGTTGATGATGACAGAATGCCAATTGGTCCAGATGATGTAATAAAAGAAGAAATGGTTAGATTTAGAACACTTGGATGTTATCCTTTAACAGGAGCTGTTGAAAGTTCTGCAACAACTCTACCAGAAATTATCCAAGAGATGTTATTAGCGAAAACAAGTGAAAGACAAGGAAGAGTTATAGATAATGACTCAGCTGGTTCAATGGAAAAGAAAAAAATAGAAGGATACTTTTAAGATGTCACAAATAGAAAATAAAATAGCAACAGATATTGAAAGCTACTTAAAAGAGCACGAAAATAAACAATTATTAAAATTTATCACTTGTGGAAGCGTTGATGATGGAAAATCAACTTTAATTGGAAGATTATTACATGATTCAAAAATGATTTTCGAAGACCAATTAGCAGCAATAAAAAAAGATAGTAAAAAAGTTGGAACAACTGAAGGTGAATTTGATTTAGCTCTTTTAGTTGATGGTTTACAAAGCGAAAGAGAACAAGGTATTACTATTGATGTTGCTTACAGATACTTTACAACAGATAAAAGAAAATTTATTATTGCAGACACTCCAGGTCATGAGCAATATACAAGAAATATGGCAACTGGTGCAAGTACAGCTGATTTGGCAATTATTTTAATTGATGCAAGATATGGTGTTCAAACACAAACAAGAAGACACTCTTTTATTACTAAATTACTTGGAATAAAACATATAGTAGTTGCAGTAAATAAAATGGATTTAGTTAGTTTTAGTGAAGATAAATTTAATGAAATTTCAGCTTCATACTTAAAATTTGCAAAAGAGTTAGGAATGACAGAAGATATAACTTTAATTCCTATTTCTGCTTTAAATGGTGATAATGTTGTAAAAAGAAGTGAACAATCTACTTGGTATAAAGGCGATACGTTGATGAATCTTCTTGAAACTATTAAAATTGATGAAGATAGAGATTTAGAACACTTTAGATTACCTGTTCAGTACGTAAACAGACCTAACTTAAACTTTAGAGGTTTTTGTGGAACAATTGCTAGTGGAATTATAAAAGTTGGTGATGCAATCACAGTTTTACCTTCAGGAAAAAGTTCAACAGTAAAAAAGATAGTTACTTATGATGGTAATTTAGAATATGCTTATGCTCAACAAGCAATTACATTAACTTTAAATGATGAAATTGATATTAGTAGAGGTGATGTTATTGTAAAAAGTGATGAGCAATCAGATTTAGCAAGTAACTTTGATGTAGATATTGTTTGGATGAATGAAGAGCCTTTAACAAAAGGTAAACAATATTTTATCAAAAGAGCAACTAGTCAAACAGTTGGAACTGTTGACCACTTTTATTATAAAACAGATGTAAATACTTTAGAGCAAAGTGAAGCAAATGTGTTAAATCTAAATGAAATTGCAAGAGCGAAGCTTGATTTAGAACAAATAATTGCTTTTGATTCTTATGATAAAAATAAAGCTATGGGAAGTTTTATTATCATTGATAGAATTACAAATAATACGGTTGGTGCAGGAATGATAAGAAATAAATCTGAAAATCAAACTAAAAAAGATAGTATTTATTCAGATTTTGAAATTGAATTCAATGCACTTGTTAGAAAACATTTCCCTCATTGGGAATGTAAAGAGATTTTTTAGAAGGTTTTTATGTCACAAAATCTAAATATTGAAAAAATCAAAAAAGAGAAAAAAACAATAGATATCTTAACGGATATCTATTTCTACGCTGTTTTTGCAGAATTAATTCCATTAGAAGATTTAGAAAGATTTAATTGGTATGGAATTTATGCACAAGATGAAAAACAAGAGTTTTTTGAACTAAGAATTCCTTTATTTTTGGGTGAATTAAATTTAGTTCAATTAAAAACATTAAATGAACTTTCAAAAAAATATAGTAATGGCAATTTGATGTTTTGTAAAGAACAAAAAGTTATATTAAAGAATCTAAAGATTGGTAATATTCCAGATATTTTTAAACAATTAAATGAAGTAAATTTAAATACTTTTTTTGAAAATGGTCATACAGTAAGAAGAGTTTTAACTTGTCCAGTAAATGGTATTGATAAAACACAAATATTTGATGTAGAACCACTTGCAAATAAATTAAACGATACTTTTATAGGAAATAGAAATTTTTCAAATCTTCCAAACAAACTTCACATTGCAATAAGTGGATATGAAGAAGGTTGTGATGTAGCTTTTACACCTGATATTAGCTTCAATGCAACAAAAGATTCTAAAGACAAAATAATTTTTGCTTTAAATATTTTGGATAAAAATATAGGATTTATTACTCCTTCATCAGTTGTAAAATGTGCTACTTGTATTGCAAATATTTATAAAGACTTTGGAGATAGAGATGATATTGAAAAAAGTAGCTTTGAATATTTGATTAAAGATTTAGGTTATATTAGATTCTTTGATATTTTAAACTCTATGATGGATTATAAAGTTCAAAAGAATGCAATTATTTCAAAAGATAAAACACCAAAAAAACCAAGATTTGGAATAAATGAAAGTAAAATTGAAGGGCAAAGTTATATTGGATGTAAAGTTGATACAAATGAATTATCAAGTTCAACAATTGATAATTTATTAGCTTTATTTGAAAAATATAGTGCTTCAAAAATAAAAATTACACATAAAGGAAATATTATAATCCTTGATGTACCATCTACAAATGCTAAAAATTTAGCAAATGATTTAGAAAAGACAAATTTTAATCCTTTTATTTAATGGAGTTTTTTTGTGAAAATAGTTTTTTTTGGAGTGGGAGCTGTTTGTAGTGTTATTGCTAGATTATTATATGATTTAACAAAAAAAAGCTCAAATGATGAAATAAAATTTTTATTTGTTGTAAGAGATATAAAAAAAGCTAAATCACATTTTTTTAAAAATACAGAAGTTTTAAATAACTCTGAATTTTTAGAAATAAAAGATTTCGAAGAAGTTTTCACAAACTACAATAACTATACAAAGTATTTAGAGAAATCAACAATTTTTATAAATACTTCTATTCCAGATTACAATCTTTTTATAATGAAACTAGCCTTAAATTTTAAAACAAATTATGCTGATTTAGCTAGTGACATTTACAATGACGATGTAATCTCATCTTTACAATTTGAGCAACAAAACTTAAATGAAGAGTTCGAGAAAAATTCTCTTTTTGCCTTGATAAATTTAGGAATATCTCCAGGAATAACTAACTTTTTGATAGGTGAACGAATTTACTCACTTTCAAACCTACCTTACGAAACAAAAGTAAATAAAATAGAGATAAATTTATTAGAAGAGATTCAGTCAAAACAACTAATATTTTCTTGGTCACCAAAAGTAGCAATTGAAGAGATATCTTATTCACCACTATTTTTCAAAAAAAATAATTTAAAAAAAATCGAACCATTTTCAAAATCAAAAACTTATAAGTTTCCATATTTTAAAAATTTTGTAGAGGTTTATCCAGTTTTTCAAGAAGAAATAATCTCTTTAAAACAAAGTTTTAAAGATGTTGAAGATATTAGGATGTTTGTTGGTGGAAATGAAATAGAATTGATGAAAAATCTTTACCAACTTAATCTTTTATCAAATAAATATTGTTATGGTTATAAAGATTCAAAAATTTCTATAAATAGTATCATCAAAGATGTTATTCCAAAGATGAAATCTCCACAAATAATAGAAGATTATGTAAAAAATAAAGTTATAAAATATGCTGAATTTTCTGCTGTTGCTGATATATATTTAGAAATCTCTTATCCTCAAAATTCTAAAAAAATAAAAAGCACAGAATCAATAGGTATATCTTTTAACAAATATACAAACTTAACTAAAACGCATTATTCTGGTTCAACATATATCTCTTATCCAACTGGAATTGGAGCAGGAATTTTGATATTCTATACTTTGTTAAATCAAAAAAACAATGAGATAAAAGGTGTTTTAGTAACAGAAAAACTACCATCTATTTTAGGTGCTGTTACAAATGACATAATAAAAAGAGAGCTTACTTCTTATAAAATCAATTTAATCAATTCGATAAAATAAGCCCGTGGTAAAAAACAAATACTAATTAAGAATAAGCTAGAATTATGCGCTATATAAATATTATTAATTTTTAAAGAGAAAATTTTATGAATAAAGATATTTTTCGTCCTTTTTTTGATAAAGATGCTGATATACTAAATTTTATTCGATATAACACTATTGGAAAAAATAAAAAAGAGTATTTTGACTATACAGCTTCAGGACTTGGATTTAGACAAATTGAAAACAGAATACACGATGTTTTAGAAACTTATGCAAATACGCACTCAAAAGAAGCTTCTAATGCAGATAAAACAACAAATTATTATGAAAAAGCCCGAATTAATCTTGCTCATAATTTAGAGTTAACTGATGATTTTGCAATACTTCCAAGTGGTTGTGGCTCAACTGCAGCAATAAAGCATTTTCAAGAATTATTAGGACTTTATATTCCACCTGCGACTAAAAAAAGATTTAACTTCAAAATCGATAAAGAATCTGCTCCTTTAGTTATTGTTGGACCTTATGAACATCATTCAAATGAAGTTTCTTTTAGAGAGGCTTTGTGTGAAACACAAAGAGTAAATTTGGATAAAGATGGTTTAGTTGATTTAGATCACTTAAAAGAGATTTTGGAAAAAAATAAAAATAGAGAAATTATTGCTTCTTTTTGTATTGCTTCAAATGTAACGGGAATAATAACTCCATATGAAGAAATCTCAAAAATATTAAGAGCTTACAATGCAATTATCTGCTTTGATGCAGCAGCAAGTAGCCCATATATGAATATACCTTGTCATCTTTTTGATGCTATGTTTATGTCTTCGCATAAGCTTCTTGGTGGTCCTGGAAGTTGTGGTTTATTAGTTATTAGAAAAGATTTAATAGATACTTCAATTGCTCCTACATTTGCAGGGGGAGGAACAGTTGAGTATGTAAATAAAGATTTACAACTTTATCAAAAAGAGATAGAAACAAGAGAAGATGCTGGAACTCCAGGTATTTTACAACTCATTCGTGCATCATTGGCATATCAACTAAGAAATGAGATTAGTTTTGATTTTATAAAAAAACAAAAAGATGAGTTAAAAGAATTTTTAATAAATGAATTAAAAAAAATACCAAATTGTGTAATTTATGGAAATCAAGAAGCCCAAAACATAGGAATTATCTCTTTTAATATAAGAGGTTTAAGCCCTTATGATTTATGCAATAAAATATCTTCTCAAGATGGTTTTCAAACAAGAGCGGGATGTTCTTGTGCTGGACCATATGGGCATGATTTACTTGGAATTGAAAAATTAGATAAAACTAATCGTCCAGGTTGGGTTAGAGTATCTATTCATTTTTCACAAACAAAAGATGATATAAAAAATTTAATTGAAAGTATAAAAAAAGCGATTAAATAGTTTTAATAAAAGCTGAGATTCTACCCAGCTTTTAAGAATTAGTTAGTAATACCATCAGAAATTGGTTGTTCAACTTTAACTTGAATAGTTGGATCACCACTATTTGTGTAAATATCATAACCTTGATCAGTATCTGTTCCTGCCACTTTAGACCAATTATTTTCTTGTCCATTTTCACCAACAGTATCTTTAAATGTAACGCTATCAAAATTGTCTCCAGAGATTTTAATAACATTATCATCTCCACTTAATTTTATAACATCATCTAAAGTTAAACTTATATTTTCAGCTTTACTATTAGCTAAATTTATTTCACCATTTTCACTGATAATACTTGATAAATTATCAAGATTAATATCTGTACTTAAAATATTATCAACTGTCGAAGTAGCACTATCTGTAACTTCACCATTTTCATTTACTTCATTAGAAGTAGCACTTGCTTTAATGCTATTTAAATCTGTATCAGAAACTTCATTTTCATTTGTTAAAGTAAGTTTTGCTTCACCATTTTCACCTACTTTTACAGTATAACTTCCGTCATCATTTGCATTTATCTCGTTTCCATCACTTCCATATAATTTTGAATCCTCTGGAATATTTTTTAAAGTAATAGTATCAGATAGTTTTTCACTTCCATCTGTATCTGTAAGTTGTGCACTTAAAGAAATATCATATTTGTAAACTGTTGTTGTATCAACTTTGTCACCAATTGTTTCATCACTAAACACAATTTGTTCTATATTTTTTACAGTAATAGCCTGATTTGTATTTTGCTTATAAATATAAAACTCTTTATTTGCATAACCTTCGGCATCACTATTTAATGATACATATTCTTGCCATGTAATTATTTTACCTGTTTGTTTATCTATAACTCCATAGCTACTTATTGAACCTTCAAGATACAAAGTATCAAATCCTTTACCTCCATCAAAAGTACTACTTCTGAAATCATTAAAGTTACCAGGATTAAATCTAATACCATCATCACCCGAACCAAGATTTACATTTACATTATTAACTTGACCATTTATTTGAACAAAATCACTTCCTGCACCAGTAGAAATAGAATTTCCATTTCCATTAATATTTCCATTGATAATTATCTTATCAGAACCTGTTCCTGTTAAAATATTTCCTTCAAAAGTTCCACCAATGCTTATAGTATTATTTCCTTCTCCTAAATCAATACTTGATTTATTTTGTACATTTTGTCCTACTACAAGAGTATCATTTCCACTTCCTGTAGCAACACTTCCAGATAACACCCCACCAATACTTATAGTATTATTTCCTTCCCCTAAATTAATTGATCCTTCTGCACTTTGATTTATTAAAATTTTATCATTGCCCTCAGCAGAAGATACACTTCCTTTAAATCCACCAACAAAATCTGCTTCATTATTTCCATTTCCAAGATTTAAAGATACACTTGAATCTTGATTAAAAATAACTTTATCATTTCCTGAACCAGTGTTTATAACTTTGCCATTATTTACACTTGCAAATCTTAATGTATCATTTCCTGAACCTGTCGTTACACTTCCATTGTTAAAATTTTGGAATGTTTTATCAATATTTCCATTACTAAATACTAAGTCTTTGTTAATATCTTGAGAATTACTTCCCCAATCATTTACTGCTTTTTCAGTATTTAATAAATTTAATTCTTTAATATCTGAATTATTTTCACTATTACTACTATTTCCAGTTCCAACTGAAACCTCAATTGTTCCTGCTTTTACAACACTTATAGTTACTTCTGGTGCATCTGCAACTGCTTTTACATCAATAGTTGTTGTATAAGAAGCGTCACTAAAGTTTCCATTTCCATCACCAGCTTGGAATTCAAAACTTCCATTTTCATCACTATTCTCATTTGGTTCAAATACAACTTTTCCTGCTGCAATATCTGCAAGACTTATAATTTGGTCTTTTGAAATTTCAACTTTTGTATCTTCAGTAGCAATAGTTTTATTTCCATCTTTATCTATTATAGTTTCACCTGTAGTAACTGTTAAGTAAAGTTTCCCATTTGTTGGTAATTCTGTAATTTTAAATTCTTGTACTTTTTCTCCATACTCTCCAAAATCAGTTACTTTTAAAATGTAAGCTGTATCTTCATATGTATTAATATTATCATTTGAAGAACTTAAATTATCTCCAGTTCCTGATGTTGTAAAATCAAACTCAGCAGTTGTTGAATTTACTGATTCATAGTTTCCACCCTCAATTCTGACTACTTTTACTTCTACATTTGATAAGTCTGTACCTAAATCACTAGAACTTAATTCTAAAGTTCCTCTACCTGTTGCATTTAATGAAACTTCATACTCTTTTCCGTTTACTTCAACTATTGCAGTTGCTTTTCCTTGAGGTGGATAGTTTTCATCTACTTGAATATTAAATGTTACTTTCCCTCCATCTGTTAAAACATCAGTTATGCTAGTATTTACAACTTCTTTATAAACAATAGAATTTATTAAATAATCATCAACCGTTTTAGGAGCAGAGAATTCAACTGTATCAAATGATACAATTCCCCCATTTGAATCTGGTAATTCAAAAGTAAATAACTCATCTACTTTATCTGAACTTCCTTTTGCATTAACTACTTTTAATATTTCTCCATTTTCATCATAATAAGTAACTATAGCTTTAGTTGTACTTGAACCATCTCCTGTAACTGTGGCATAACCTACAATTTTACCATCATTTATAAAAGTAAGTTTTGCTGTTTCATGGTTATTTCTCCATGCAAAAGATACATCAAGCGAATTTACGTCTTTATCAGTAAATTCTACAACAATTTTTTCACCAACTCCCAACTCTTTTGTATCACCATTTGAGTTATTAACAGATTTACCATTTACTTTAGTTTCAACACCAAATCCATCATGATTTGTACCTGTAATTGTCGTTAAATTAGTCTCTTTTCCATCGCTTCCATAAGCCTTGATAGTTACTCCTGTTGTACCATCAGTTTTTGTATTTACATCAATAACTTTTGGTGTTGTTACAACTGCTGTAACTGTTACATCAATTGGATCAACATCATCATTTATTGTAATAGTTGCTGTTTTATCTGTTATATCTATTTTTGAATTTGATGTACTTACTATAGATACTGTTTCAGTAGTTGTACCTTGTTTATATGCATCATCTACTCTTGATGTTTCAACTTCAATAGTTTTAGTTGTATCCCCTACTTTAAAATCAATTTTTTGACCATTATTTAATGTGATAGTTAAATCTTCAGTTAATGGTTTATTAAACGATATAGTAACTGTTCCTATTGTTTTATTACCTGTTACTGTACCAGTATTAGATTCTGATACTGTACTTCCTGTTATAGTAACAGTTGGTGGTGTTGTATCTATAATCTCTATTGTAGCTTTTGTAGAATCTACATTTAAATTCTCAAATGTTGGAGCTGTTGTCTCTCCTGCATTTGCTACTACTTCTACTGATGTTGCTCCTAACTCTTTAGTCTCTCCATCTTCCCATACATCATCACCTTGTGCT
>NZ_MUXF01000011.1 GCF_003063295.1 Arcobacter lacus | reverse complement strand
ACAAGCTTTCTAATAGTAATGGGGATAGTATCAACAGTATTATTAATATTAGGTTTTTTGCTAAAAGCAAAAGGAGTAACATTTGTAGAGTTTTTTCCAAAAAAACAAGAGAATGTTAGTCAAACACCAAATATAATCTATAACACAATAACAAATCCTGTTGTATCAAATTCAGGGATAGATGCAAGAAAAGTAGCAGCAATAATGGCAGCAATACAACATCATACAAAGTTAAAAGGTTAATAGGATATGTCTAAGAAGTATATAGATATTATGGATACAACCTTTAGAGATGGATTCCAATCTGTCTTTGGAGGAAGAGTTTTAATGAATGACTTTTTTCCAGCAGTAGAAGCTGCAAAAGAGGCTGGTATTACTCACTTTGAATTTGGAGGAGGAGCAAGATTCCAATCATTGTTCTTCTACTTACAAGAAAATGCTTTTGATATGATGGATAAATTTAGATCTATCGTAGGACCAGAAGCAAACTTACAAACTCTAGCACGTGGTATAAATACAGTAATGTTAGATACTGGTTCAAGAGAATTAATAGACCTTCACGCAAAACTTTTTGCAAAACATGGAACAACAACAATTAGAAACTTTGATGCTTTAAATGATGTTCAAAACCTTGAATACTCTGCACAATGTATAAAAAATCATGGATTAAAACATGAAGTAGTTGTAACACTTATGGACTTACCTCCAAACTGTACAGGTGCACATGATGTACCTTTCTATGAAAAAACTTTAAGAAGTATTCTAGATAGTGGATTACCTTTTGATTCTGTTTGTTTTAAAGATGCAAGTGGAACATCAAGCCCACAAAAAGTATTTGATACTATTAAAATGGCAAGAAACCTTTTAGGTGATTCTACTCATATAAGACTTCATACTCATGAAACAGCAGGAGTTAGTATAGCTTGTTATTTAGCAGCTCTTGAAGCAGGTGCTGATGGTATAGACTTAGCTGCATCTCCAGTTAGTGGAGGAACATCTCAACCAGATATCCTAACTATGCTTCATGCTGTAAAAGGTAAAAACTTTGATTTAGGTGGTTTAGAAATTGATAAAATTCTAAAATATGAAGAGACTTTGGCTCATTGCTTAAAAGATTACTTCCTTCCACCAGAAGCAACTCAAGTTTCACCACTTATTCCTTTTTCTCCAATGCCAGGAGGTGCATTAACTGCAAATACTCAAATGATGAGAGATAATGGAACTTTAGATAAATTTCCAGCAGTTATTAAAGCTATGCAAGAAGTGGTTGTTAGAGGAGGATTTGGTACATCTGTAACTCCTGTTTCACAATTTTATTGGCAACAAGCATACGCTAATGTTATGTTTGGACCATGGAAACAAATAGCTCCAGGATATGGAAGAATGGTTTTAGGATACTTTGGAAAAACACCAGTTGAAGCAGATCCTGAAATAATAAAATTAGCAAGTGAAAAATTAAAACTAGAACCAACTAAAGAGAATCCTTTAGATATTGCTGATCGTGATGAGAAAAAGAAAATATCTGTTTGGAAACAAAGACTAGAAATAGAAAATATTCCTGTAACAGAAGAGAATATTTTTATTGCAGCTGCTTGTGATGAGAAAGGTATTGCATTTTTAAAAGGAGAGAGTCCTTTAAATGTAAGAAAAAAAGAGAATGAAATAAATAATAGTAATAATAAAACAAAAGGAGATAATAAAATGGCAAATGGTAACTATACAGTAGTAGTAGATGGACAAAGATTTAATGTAACAGTAGCTGAAGGGATTGTAGATAATATACAAGTTGCACAACCTGTTGTACAACAAGTAGTTCAACAACCAGTTCAAGCTCAAGTTGCACAAACTCCTGCAAAACCAGTTTATAATGGAACAGAAGTTCCAGCAGCAGTTAATGGGAATGTATGGAAAATACTTGTTAAAGAGGGAGATAGAGTTGAAAAAGATCAACAAATTATGATTTTAGAAGCTATGAAAATGGAAATTGACATTACTGCTCCTGTTTCTGGTACTATCTCTAAAATCTTAGTTGAACCTTCTTCTTCTGTTGAAGAAGGTCAAACTTTAGCGGTTATT
>NZ_MUXF01000010.1:263817-295523 GCF_003063295.1 Arcobacter lacus | reverse complement strand
TTTTTTCTTTTAATAATTCAATTAGTGGTTTTACACTTATAATATCATTAAAATAATGATTACTTCTCATTTTACATTTTTCTAAATGATTATATGATTCAAAATACTTTATTTTTATTGCATCTTTTATTCCTATAATACTAACTTCATCTAAAAACTTATAACTATCTTTATTAGATATATTATTTTTAGTAGAACAACCACTAAAAATTGTCATAAAAAATACTAAACTTATAAATATTTTTTTGTACATCTTATCTCCTTATTTAATTTGTAAATTATTTAATTCTTGACTAAATTTTGCAAAATTTAGTCTTATTGCTCCTGCATAAGCATATCTAAGTCTATAATAGGAAAATTCTTGGCTATAAGCCAAATCATTATCTAGAATATATGCCGTATATGTTAAATATTTTTCTTTAAAATCGTAATCATTTTTTAGTTCATCTGGAACACCAAAACAAATAGCTTTAAAAAGATTATTTTGGAAATTAAGTTCACTCTCTTTTCTTCTATATTCTGAATTTATTTGAATAGTTTTTATAAGATTGTTATATTTATATATTTTATATATAGCATTGATTTTAACATTAATGTCAAGAACTAAACCATCCCTTTCAAAGTCCATAGACAATTCAACTCTATATGGATTTATATTAGAATTTTGAGGATAAAATTTATTAAGATTTTCTTGTAAGCTCTTTTTTATATTATGTTCTTCGATTAAAAAACCATGTACAGAGTAATTTGGTAAATCTTTGTTCAATTTCACATTAAAAACTTCAAAATTAATATCTTTTTTAGGATTTTGTATTGTATCAGGATTTAAAGAAAGGACTTTGCCTTGCATACTATATACACTACAACCGCTAAATAGGAAAACTGTAAATATAGCAATAAAAACTACTTGTAACAATTTTGACATTTATTCTTTCTCTTTTTTTTATTTAAAATAGTATGTTTAAAATAAGTCCAGTACAAATTAGTATTGCACCTATTTTTAAATATAATTTCTTACTCAAAAATATTCTATAATATAAATCAAATTGATAAAGTTTATTCAATTTACCTTCTTCATTCATTTTTAAACGCTCTTGTAACACTTCTTCAGAAGATTTTTTTGCAATATATCTATCTTCATTGAAAAAACCATCAAGTCCCTCATAAATATGTAAAAAAACTAAAAATAATCCTAAAAAAAACATGTATAAACTAAATTCGTTCATTTTCTTATCCTACCTTTTTAAATGATTTTAAATTTCTCTTATTGTGGAAATTTCATGACTTTTTCTAGTTCTTTTATAATGTCTTGGTGAAATTTACCTATATCTTTTTTATCTCTATTTGGGTCTTCATTTAGTCTGTATGCTATGCCTACAGCAAAAGTATCTAACTGTGAGTAACTATTATAGAATCTATCTAATACAAATTGATGAGAATAAATTAATCTTTTGCTATTTAAAGAACTTACATCTTTTGAATAACCTTTAATATTCTCCTTACTCCAATTTTTTGATATATCTTCCACATCATACAACTCAACTATAACTTTAATAGTATTTGGTTCACAATTACCATCATAAAGAGCTAAATAGTCTGTAGTTTTTATAATCAAAAGCTTTTTTGTAGGTTCTGTAAATGTTATTTTTACATCTTTTTCTTTTAGTATTTTTATAAGTGGAGTTACATCTATGATTTCAGTTATATATTTATCACTTGTAACATTACATTTATATGGTGTAGTAGTATTTCTATAATATTGTATTGTTGTATCTTTTATACCAACAATACCCACTTCATCTAATATTTTATAGTCTTCTTTTTTTGATATATTATTTTTAGTAGCACAAGCACTAAAAAATATAATTACAAAGAATAAACTTGTAAGTATTTTCTTATTCATAATTCTTCTCTATTTAATTCTTGAATAAATTTTGCAAAATTTAATCTAATAGCACCTGCATAAGCAAATCGAACTCGTAAATCTGTAAAATGTTCTTGTTCACTAGCTATTTCTTGATTTAAGACATAAGCTGTATATTCCAAATATTTTTCTTGAAATGTAGGATTATTTTCTAAGTCTTTTGGAATACCAAAATAAGCTGCAAATACAAGTTCTTTATTATCTTTTCTAAGGTTACTTGTATCTCTTGTATATTTTGATTTTATCTCAATGGTTTTAATAAGGTTTTCATTTTTATATATTTTATAGACAGCATTTGCTTGAACTTGAATTTCTAAAAGTCCATCTTTTTGAAAATCCATATTTAACTCAACTTTATATGAATTATTAGCAGAATTCTTTGGATAAAACTTATTAAGATTTTCCTGTAAACTATTTTTTAATTTTGATTCCTCAATTAAAAAACCATAAAAATAATTTGGTAAATCTTTACCTAATTTTATACTAGATACTTCAAAATTTATATCTTTTTTAGCATTTTGTACTGTATTTGGATTTAATGAAAATATTTTTCCTTCCAAACTATGATGAGTAATAGAATTACAACCAGTAAACATAAAAGACATGATTATAGCAATAAAAACTACTTGTAGCAATTTTGACATTTTATTTCCTTATTTAATATACAGTTCTATCGTATCTTTTTGCGCTTTTATATAAAAATCTTCTTTTTTCTCTGAAAGTATTTTATAAGTTTTTTCTAAAAAGATATTTGCTTCTTTAGAATTTATATCACCAATAGATTTTAATGCCATAACTTTATCTTCCCAAGCATATCTATCATCATTATATATACTCATCAAATTACCTAAATATTTTTCTCCACCTAACATACCTAATGTAGATATCGAAGCAAATCTTATATAATCAGGGTATGTTGGTTTAGTATGTTCTACTATAAAATCAAGAGCTAATATATTATTAGAAAGTCCAAGTTTATATACTGTTAAGTATGTAAGTTCATCTTTAGTTTCAATTTGTTTATTTGCCAATGTTATAAGACTTTTTACTTCATTATCTTCTAATTTATAATTGAAAAATGCTTTATTTAGTTTAGCAACTATCTCTTGTACAACAATAGATATAGGTTCATCATAACAACTTTCATAAATTTCACTAACATGTATCATAGGAATTTTTGCTCTTTTTACTATCGAAACAATTTTATATTTTTCTTGCCCTTTGTCCAAAGTTAATTTTGCTTTCGTCAAAGTAATTAAAGGTGTATAAGCATTTGTTCTTTGCGAGTGTACTTTGAAACTATTTAGCTCAAGATTATTTTCTAAATTTTCATTTTTAAATAATTTTATAGGTAAATTTCTAGCTTCAATTTCTCTTTTTAAATTGTTAAATATAAATTCATAACCATTTATATCTTTATCTTTATACATTAAAAGAAATATTTTTTCTAAATTTCCTTCTGCTACTTTACTATTTTTAGTATTATCTATTAAACTTAATTCCACTATTGCCTTATCATCAATACTATATTTTTGTTCAGAAGTAGTTACATCTTTAATTGGTATTTTAGCAGTACAACCACTAAATATACTTATGACAAACAATGAACTTACAGCTACTTTTTTTAACATCTTACTTTCCTTAATTATTATTTATGGAAAATATTATCTTTTTTGCGTCACAGTTTGCGTCACAGTTTTTATATTTTTAGAAAAATTTATTTATTTTGTGTATTTTGAGATTTTACACCCAATACTTGGGATAGTTTCTATTATTTTATAGCTTAATTTTGTTCTTAAACGATAAATTAAAGTTCTAAGAGTACTGTCATTTATGGGAAAATCTTGCCAAAGTAGAGATTCTATCTCTTTAAAAGAGATAAATTGTCCTTTAGATTCAACTAAAATTTTAAGTAATTGATTCTCTTTTTGACTTAATTTTATTGGTTTTAAGTCAAAAAAAAGTATCTCATTTTTTAAATCATATGAGTAATCTTCATCAAGTTTTACATAAGAAATATTTTTTTCAAACTTTTCATCCTTCATCTTATACAAAGCTAATAGTAAAGTTGATTTTATATCTTCTTTTTTAAAAGGTTTTAATATATAGCCTAAAGGATTTGTTTTAACTGCTCTTTTTATCGTCTCTTCATCGCTATAAGCTGTAAGAAAAATGACTGGAATATAACTATTTTTTTGTATTTCATTTATTATATCTATACCATCTTTTTTATCTTTTCCTAAATTTACATCAGAAAAAATAAGAGTTGGTTTTTCATATTTTATACTCGATATTGCATCTTCATAATTTGAAACTATATTTGTAACTTCGTACTCTAAATTATTTAAAATTCTTTTTATATCAAGTGCAACAATAGAATCATCTTCTATTATCAATATCTTTTCTTTATTCATTTTCATTCCAAGAAATAGTTATTGATGTACCATTTTCTGATTCTATATCCATTTTCCCTTTTAGTTGATTAATTGCTAGAGTATTTACTAAAGTTAAACCCAAAGAAAAAGTTGTATTATCTTTATCAAATCCTACTCCATCATCTTTTACACTTAATTTTAGGATATTATTACTTTTTTCTAAAGTTATATAAATATTTCCTTTTTTATTTAAAAAAGCATATTTAAAAGAGTTTGTAATAAGTTCATTTATCATCAAACCACAGTAAATTGCTTGTTCCATTTTTAGTTTTGTTTTTATATCAAGATGAATATTTATTGACTCATCATAACTAGATTTTACTTCATCAACTAGTGTTTCAAAATACTCATAAACATCTATAAAATTTATATTTTCTTGATTATATAAAAGTTCATGAAGATGTCCCATTGCAGCAATTCTATTTTGAGTAGTAAGTAAAATATCTTTTAGTTTTTCATCTTCAATTTCATCACTTTGAAGTCTAATCAAAGATACAATCGTTTGCATATTATTTTTAACTCTATGATTTAACTCTTTTAGTAAAACTTCTTTTTCTCCAAGTGCAACTTTTAAATCTTTTGTTCTTAAATCTACCTCTTTTGATAACCTCTTTGTTTCATTTTCTTGTTGAACTATCAATTTTTGATTTGCTTCATTTTTTTCTTTTTGTAAATTTGTAATTCTATTTGCTAAAGCGATAGAAAATATTACAGCTTCCAATACAAAGGAAACTTCTATTAAATAAGGGAAAGGCAAAGTATTATATATGCCCATACTTGATAGTGTCATCAATAAACCAGAAGATAAAAATACAAGCCAAGCAAAAAGTATAAAATAAGCTTGTCTATTTTTATTTAGCGAAGCATAAATAGTAACTATCATTAAAAAGATTAAAAATAACATCAATAAATTAGTTCTATATTTATCATATTCTTCAGTTAAAAGAAAAAATATAATAGATAAAGGAATAATTATTAAAAAAATATTTAAAATCTTATTTAATTTTGGATATTTAATAGTTTGTAAAAAACTTTTTGTAAAAAAACCTAAAAAATAAATTGGAAGAGCAACAAAAAGTGCTGCTAATTCTATTATAATTTTGAGAGTCTCTAAATTGAAAATATATAATTTTGCAAATCCAACATAAACAAGATGATGAAGGATTAATCCAAAAATATATAAAACATAATATAAATAACTTTTATCTTTTGTAAATACATATATAAAAAGGTTATAAATTCCTAAAATAAACATTGCTCCAAAAAAAAGTGATAATATTAATTGATGTTTTATCTCTTTTTTATAAAAAACATTTTCATCCCAAAGTTTTAAATCAACTATTAAAGTTGTTATATTTGAAGTTGCTTTTATAAAATATATATTCTCTTCATTTGGATTTAGTTCTATTTTAAAAATTGGATTTATTGTAGATTTGTCTAAATTACCGATTAAAAAGCCATCTTTAAGATGAATATTTTTATTTGAATCAAAAAAATCTATATTTGTCGTAAGAGGATTATTGTACTCAATAATTTTAAAAATTGGTTTATTTGAATTGTTTTTAATAGTTATTTTTATCCAAACATCTAAATCTGGAGAGTAACCATAAGCTAAAATATTTTTATCGTTTTTTTCAAATTTGATATTTGAGCTTTTAATATCTTCAATAGTTAAACTTCTAGTTTTATCTATATAAATTTCGCTATATTGGAGCAAGTCAATATTTTTTGTATTCTCATCTATATTTAAAATATTTGCATATATATTTGATGAAAAAATTATAAAAAGAACTATTTTATAAATTGAATTTATCACTTCAAACCTATTATTTTATTATGAAGAAATTATTATATCCTAAATAGAAATAATTTATAGATTTGATTGATTTATGCCTAGAAGATTCTAGGCATAATTAAAAACAGAAGATGACTTTGTTGTTAGATTATTTACATAACTATTTAAGTTAGTATTATTTGTTTGAGTATTCATCATTTGCATAAGATTTTTAAAACTACTTAACTCTAAGTTTTCAGAACTATTTGTACTACTATTTGTTTTAATTGTATCAAATAGCATTTTTAGAGTATCTTGCATAGATGATGCACTACTTGTTGTAGTTTCGTCCGTTGATATTCCTAAAGCTGCATCTTTTTCTGCTTGAGAAACGATACCATCTTTATTCGTATCAAGTTCATCATATTCTTCCTCATCATCACTTGAAGCTACTGCTCCACCGCCACCACCAGATGGACGACTTGAAGAAGATGAAGATTGTATATTACTTGCTACTTCATCATAAGCACTTGATAATTCATCAGTTGAAATAGAACCATCACTATTTGTGTCTAAAGCTGAAAACTCTTCTTCACTTAACAAAGATACTTCACTTGAACTAAGAAGTGAATCTCCATCACTATCATAATTTGACATTATCATAGAACTAAAATCATTTGCTTCTGGACTTGATGGTGGTTTTGGCATATCAAGACCAAGACTAGAAAGTAAACTTTCAAAATCTTCTTTAGAAGGCATTTCTCCACTGCTACTAAAAGATGATAATTGATTATCTATTGCTGTTGCAATTTCATTTTGAGATAATAAACCATCAGAATCTGTATCAATTGCAGAAAATTGTTCTTCTTCCATATCTAATTCATCAAAACTTAATAATGAATCAGAATCTGTGTCATTTTGAGAAATAATGTCTTTTGAAATATTACTAGTAGGAGACATCAAACTACTATATACTGAACTATATGAAGATACTGTCATAATAAACTCCTTTCTAAACTTTAGAATCTTATTCTTTTAAAGTAAATATTTGGTAACAATTTATATTATTTTAATAAAAAAATTATGGTAACCATCTTTATAGCTATAATTTAGCTCAAATTTATGAATTTTCATAATATTATTTGAAATATAAAGACCCAATCCTAAGCCACTTGTCGCAGTTTCATAATCATGGTTAAAGGGTTTGAAATACTCTTTTATATCTTTTGATAACTCTTTACCTTTATTTATTATTTGAATAGAATTTTCATTTATAATTATTTTAGGTTTTTCATTTATTTTGTATCGTATTGCATTATCAATCAAATTTTTTAATGCAATAGAAAATAATTCAAAATCAGCTTGTATTTTCAATTCATAAAGATAATTAACTTCTATAACATTTTCATCTAATAATAAAATATCAAATGCTTGTTCCAATAAGTCTGCAACATAATATTGTCGTTTATCTAAAGTGATTTTTCCAGATGTTAACTCTTCTATTTTTGCAAATTCACTTAATAAATACTCCAATCTTTGAAAAACTCTTACTAAAATAAACTTTCTTTCACTATCTTCATAAATATCTGTAATCAACTTTCCTTTTGTAATAGGAGTTTTTAATTCATGCATAATATTTCGTAAGAATAAGTTTCTTGAATCTCTAAGTTCTTTTAACTCTTTTAATGCATTATCAAACTCTTTAGCTACTTGAGATATTTCATCTTTTCCATCAATTTTTGTAGATATTTGTAAATTTCCATTTGATAAATTTTTCATATCTTTTTTTAAAGATATTAAAGGTTTTAGTTTTTTTTCTATAAATATAAAAAACCAAAGCAATAAAATATCTATTGAAAAAAGTACTATTAACCAAAAATATTTAAAATCTTTTTCATTTAATTCATCAATTAAAAGTATTTCAAAAGGTTTAGGTCTTAATTTGAAAAAAATTGATTCTCCAACTTCATTAAATTGTTGATTTGGTGGAGGTGGAGGCATTTTTCTAAAGTCTTCATTTGGATTGAAATGCACATATTTAACACCATTTAAGATATAAATATCTATCGGTGATTCTTTATCAATTTTTATTTTTTTATAATTAGATTTTAAAAGTTCTTCAAGAGAAATATCAGCTAATTTAATATCAAAAATAGCTATTTTTTTGTCTATTTCATCTTTAGAAATATCCATATTATGTAAATTTTCCAAAGTTTTAATTGTTGAAATATATCTTTTAGTTTCTAATATTTTATAAGTATTATCATCTAGTACAAACTGTAAAATTATCAAAGTATTGATTATAAAAAATATTGAAATAAAAAGAAGTCTAATTTGAAAAAATATTGAATCTTTTTTATTGATTAATGAGTTTATAACCTACTCCTCGAATTGATAAAATATATTTTGGATTCTTTGTATCTTCTTCTATTTTTGCTCTAACTCGTCCTATTAGTACATCAATACTTTTATATGAACTTTCATATTTTATCGAATCAACATTTGATAATAATTCTTGTCTTGAAACTACAAATCCAGCTCTTGAAATTAGATATTGAAGTATAAAAAACTCTGCATTTGTTAAATCTAATAATTTATCATTTTGATAAATTTCCATTTTTGATTCATTACAAGTAAAAATTGGTTTTCTATTTAAAAATACCTCTTTTTCCAAAGCTTGATGGTTATATCTTTTTAAAATAGATTGTATTCGTAAAATGAGCTCTTGAGTATCATAAGGTTTAGGCATAAAATCATCTGCTCCAGATGAAAAACAAGCTATTTTATCATCTAAATCAGACCTTGCAGAAGATATTATAATAGGAATATCATATCTTTGACGAATTAATCTACAAACTTCTATTCCATCAATATTAGGTAAAGATAAATCAAGGATTATTAAATCATATTTTTTTAATGAGAGTGCTGAAACTCCAAGTTCAGGAGTTTCATAGTTTGTAACTTCTATATCATACTGTTTTAAATAATCTACTAAAATATTTGCTAATTCAGTATCATCTTCTATCATTAAAATATTAATCAATTTTTATTACTCCTTAAAAACTTTGATGATTATAGTATATCAATGTAAATAAATTGTAACAATTTTATTGAACTAATATTTCTCTATTTCCTTTAGTATCAGCTTCAGATAAAACACCTGTTTGTTCAAGTTGTTCTACTATTGTCGCAGCTCTATTATAGCCAATTCTAAGTCTTCTTTGAATATATGAGATTGATGTTTTTCTATCTGCTAAAACAACCTCTTTTGCATCTTCATAAAGGTCATCAAGTTCAGTTAAATCTGTATTTGTTGCTCCATTTGAAGAGTTAGATAAAGATGAAGTTGCTCTATCTTTTATAAAATTCATATCATACTGAACTTCTCTTTGAGCTTTTAAAAATTCTACAACCTGCTCTATTTCAGTTTCTGTACTCCAAGGAGCGTGGATCCTTACAAGTCCAGGAGTTCCTGGAGGTGTAAATAACATATCTCCACGTCCAAGAAGTGATTCAGCACCCATTGAATCTAAAATAATCTTAGAATCTATTTTTTGCCCTACTTTATAAGATAATCTACTTGGTAAATTTGCTTTAATTAATCCTGTTACAACATCAACTGAAGGTCTTTGAGTTGCAACTATTAAGTGAATACCACTTGCTCTTGCCATTTGAGCAAGTCTTGCAATAGAATACTCAACATCTTTTCCACTTGTCATCATCAAATCGGCTAACTCATCAATAACAACAACGATATAAGGCATAGTTTCATAGCCCTCTTTTTGTGCTTTTTCATTATAATTTTCGATATTTTTTGTTTTTGTTTTTGACATTAAAGTATATCGTCTTTCCATCTCACCAACCATATTTGCTAAAGCATTGATTGCATCACTAGCTTTTGTAATAACTGGTGTTAAAAGATGAGGAATATCATTGTACATTGAAAACTCAAGCATCTTTGGATCTATCATAACAAGTCTTAAGTTATCTGGTGAATTTTTATATAAAAGCGATAAAATCATAGAGTTAATTCCCACTGATTTTCCACTTCCTGTAGTTCCTGCTATTAACAAGTGTGGTAATTTCTTTAAATCTGTTATAAATGGTTTTCCAACAATATCTTTTCCTAAAATCATAGTAAGTGGTGAAATAGAACTTTGGAATATTTCACTTTCTAACATCTCTCTTAGATATATTGTTTGTGTGTCTTCATTTGGAACTTCTATTCCTACTACGTCTTTTCCAGGAATTGGTGCTTGTATTCTAATAGTTTGAGCTTTTAGTGCCATTGCTAAATCATCTTGAAGACTCAAAATTTTTGAAACTTTTACATTTGGTGCTGGTTTAAACTCAAAAGTTGTTACAACTGGTCCTGTATAAGTTCTAACAACATCACCTTCAATTTTAAACATAGCAAGTTTATCAAGTAAATCAGCAATTTTTTTATCAATAAAAGCTTCATTTACTTTTGTTTTATTCTCTTTTGGAGGATTTTGAAAGAATATTGTTGGAGGAAGTTCAAAATCTTTTGGTTTTACAGTTTCCCCTATTTCTATTTGATCTAAAAGTTTTTTATTTTCTTCAAGTTCTTCAACTATTACATTTTGATATTCTGAAATTTGAATATCATTTATATCATCATTATTATTAGGTGTTAATATTTCAATTTCTTCTATTTTTTCAATATTTTGTGGTTGAAGTTGAAGCTGTGACTCTATTTGAGCAAGATTACTTTTAAGTAATGCTTTTTGATCTTTTATTTTATTTAATTGTTCTATTTTATAAGTAATCTCTTTTTTATTATCAGTAGTTACTTTTTCTCTTTTTTTTAGCATTATGTTATTTTTTAGTTTTATCTTATTTTTTAATCTTTTTAAATCCTCAATATCATAATCTGAAGTTTCAAATAAAACTAAAAAAGAGATAATAAAGCCAACAATTACAAAAATATAAAGTCCAGCTTGTCCAATAATAGGAATTAAAGAATCAATTAAAATATTTCCTATTTCTCCTCTTGAATAAGGATTTTCAACAACTAATGCTTGAAACATTAAACAAACAAATAAAAGTAAAAATATAATTAATATATTTAAAAGCAAATCTTTTTGATCAAGATTTTTTTTAAAATTTATTATGTATAATGGATAAAGTAGTAATAATAAGTACATATATGACAAATATCCAAAATATTTATATGAAAATTGGGCGAAACTAAACCCAACGTTTCCTACTACATCTTTTCCACTAGCAAATGCAGAAAATTGAAAATATATGATAATAAATAAAAAGATTAGTGAAATGATTTTTTTAGCTATGATAAAACCTTTATTTTAATAAATTAGATATTTTACCTTGTAATTTAAGCCATTGTCTATGCTCAAATAAAGGGAAACCTGCCCATTGTTTCTTTTGTTCAGTTATTGTTTTAGTAACTCCACCACGAGCTGCAATAGTTGTAAATGCAGCAATTTCTAAGTGTCCTGCTGTTGCACTTTGTCCACCCATTACAACATAAGGATGTAATGTAGTAGATCCAGATAATCCAACTTGAGAAACTAAAATAGAACCTTTTCCAATTTTGCAATTATGCCCAATATGAACTAAATTATCTATTCTAACACCATCTTCAATTTTTGTAGATTTGAAAACAGCTCTATCTATTGTACAATTTGCACCAATTTCGACATCATTTCCAATTTCGACATTACCATTTTGATAAATTTTTATGTATTTACCATCTTTTGTATTCGCAAAACCAAAACCATCACTTCCAATAACAGTTCCAGCGTGAATGATACAGTCATTTCCAACTTTACAGTCTCTATAAACTGTAACATTTGGATAGATAATTGTGTTATTTCCAATAGTTACATTATCACCAATAAAAGCACCTGACATAATAGTACAATTTACTCCAATAGATGAATTAAAACCTACATAAACATTTGACATTATAGTAGTGTTTTCTCCAATAATAGCCTTTTTTCCATCTGTTTCAACTACTTTTGGTGCAAAAAGTTTACTTATTTTTGCTAACATTAAATATGGCTCTTCACAAATCAAAGCAATAGTTGAAGATGGAACTTCTTTAGCATTTTCAGCAGTTACTAGAACTGCTGCAGCTTTTGTATTTTTTAAATCAGATAAATATTTTTTATTTTCTAAAAAAGTTAATTCTTCTTCATTTGAATTTGTTAATGTATTTAAACCAACTATTGCTTTACTGCTTTTACAATCAATTCCTATGTAATTTGCTATTTCATTAAGAGTCATTTTTTATCCTTAAAAATATTATCTTTCCATAGCTACAATACCACTTCTTACAACTTCAAGTGGATTGAACTTTTGCATAACTTTTATAAAATTCATTATTCTAGCACTTGAATCAGTGGCACTTACAATAATAGCTTCATCTGTTACATTTTGAATAGCACCATGATAAGCTCTTGCTATTACGTCAATATCTGATAGATTATTATCTACTGAAAACTTCATTAAAACTGTATCTTTTTCTATAACATTTTTATGTTCATTTACTTTTAATACAGGAATTAATTTATTTAATTGTTTTACAATTTGATCTATCACTCTTTTATCACCAGTTGTTACTATTGTCATTCTTGAATATGGGCTATCAGCCATAGGAGCGACAGTTAATGAATCTATATTATAACCACGAGCTGAAAATAATCCAACTATTCTTGATAAAACATTGTGTTCATTTAATACAACTATTGATATAACTTGTCTAGTTGTTTCTGAGTCATAATAGTGGTTAAAATTGTTCATTATTTTTCTCCTTTTATTAAAGTCATTTCATTTAAAGCATGACCATTTGGAACCATAGGTAAAACCTCTTCATGTCTTGCAACAATAACTTCAATCATTGCAGGTTTTTTCTTTTCAATTGCATCTTTTAATGCTTTATCAAACTCATCTTTTGTTGATACCGTATAACCAATTCCACCAAAAGCCTCAACAAGCATTTTAAAGTTTGGTTGAGCTGTTAAATCAGTTTGTGATAATCTATTTTCGTAAAACATTGTTTGCCATTGTCTTACCATTCCTAAATAGTTATTGTTTAAAACTATATTAATTACTGGTAAATCATATTCAACACAAGTCATAAGCTCTTGAATATTCATTAAAATAGAACCATCTCCAGTGAAATTGATAACTACTTTATCATGTTCTTTCATAGCTCTTGCAGCTCCAAGTGCTGCTGGAAGACCAAATCCCATAGTTCCTAAACCACCACTTGTTGCCCATTGTCTTGGATATGAGAATGGGAAAAATTGTGCTGTCCACATTTGATGTTGACCAACATCAGTTGAAATAATTGCACTTTCGCCTAAAAGTTTTCCAACTCTTTGAATTGGCCATTGAGGTTTTATAACTTCATTACTATCAATATATCTTAAAGGCTCTTTTTCTCTATAATCTCTTAATAATTCAACCCAATTTGAATAATCATTAAATTCATACTCTTCAACTGCTTCAATCATAGCTTTAACAGTAACTTTTAAATCTCCAACTATTGGATAATCAGGAACTACAAGTTTTGCGATAGATGTCGGGTCAATATCAACATGAATAACTTTTGCTTTAGATGCAAATTCATCAAGTCTTCCTGTAACTCTATCATCAAATCTTGCACCTAAAGAGATTAATAAATCTGTTTCATGTGCAGCCATATTTGCTGAATATTCCCCATGCATTCCTAACATTCCAAAGAATAATGGATTTTCATCACCCATAACTCCTCTTGCCATTAATGTTTCAACTGCAGGAATATTTAATCTTTTTGCTAACTCTCTAATCTCATAAGCACAATTTGATAAAATTGCTCCTCCACCAACATATAATAAAGGTTTTTTAGCTGTTGAAATTGCTTCCATAGCTTTTTTTAGTTGTCTTTTATTAAAGTTAATTGTTGGTTTATAAGTTGGTAAATTTATCTCTTCTGGATAGATAAAATCTGCAACTTCAGCTGTAATGTCTTTAGGGATATCAATATGAACAGGTCCTGGTCTTCCAGTACTTGCTATATGAAATGCCTCTTTTATAATTCTTGGTAAATCTTCAATTTTATTAACTAAATAGTTATGTTTTGTACATGGTCTTGAAATTCCAACTGCATCAATTTCTTGGAAACCATCAGTTCCAATTATTGTAGTTGGAACTTGCCCAGAAATAACAACTAATGGAATAGAATCCATATAAGCATCTGCTATTCCTGTAACTGCATTTGTAAATCCAGGACCTGAAGTTACTATAGCAACTCCAACTTTTCCTGTTACTCTTGCATAACCTTCAGCTGCAATAATTGAAGCTTGTTCGTGTCTATTTAAAATGTGTTGAAAATAGTTTTGTTTATATATTTCATCATAGACGTTCATTATAGCGCCTCCAGGGTATCCAAATACTACTTCAACCCCTTCTTGATGTAATGATTCTACAACCATTTTTGCGCCAGTCATTTTCATAATAATTCTCCGTTGTCTAAAAATAAGTTTTTATTTTACTGAAAATAGGATTAAATTACCTTTGTACGAAGAGTTGATATTTAAAATTTAAGAAAACATATTAATTAATTTTTTTTTGGATATAATCAGTCTTATGTTTATTTCAAGGAATGAAAAGTGGATGTAAATGCTATAAATAATAGTACAATTTCAGGCTTAAGCAACAATTCATCTTTACAATTAAATAAAACTTCTTCAGCTAAAATAGATAATTTTCAAAATGAAAGTTTAAATTTAACTATAAGTAATTATAATATTCAAAGAAGTGAGTTTGCACAAAATATACAATCTTTAAATGATGGTATAGCTGCTTCAAATATAAGTATGAATTCTATTGAAAAACAGCAAGAATACTTAAATAATATTCAAGATAAACTTCAAAACAGTGAAAATTTAGAAAATAAAAATGATATAAGAAAAAGTATAAATGAAGATTTAATATCTTTTAATCAAATAGCATATAATACAAAATATAAAAATGAAAACTTACTTGTAACACAAAAAGAGGATAATAATTCTATAACTATTGATACAAATTCGCAAACTTTTTCTACATCAAAAACAAATACAGCAGAATTTACAAATTCTATTTTTAATGCTGTAAATAATAAAGATTTAAATATAAGTGGAAATTTAGAAAATGCTATAAATACAGTAACTTCATCATCAAATGAACTTGATAATGCATATAATAAATTTAGTGAATTTTCTAATCAATTAAAAAATAGTGCTAAAGAAGATATTTCAAAACAATTTGAATTATATAATCAGAAATCAACTGAAAATATAAATTTTGGAAAAGAAGCTAATGATTTTTCAAAAACAAATGTTAATGCAAATGCCGGTTATTTAGCAGCAGCACAAGCAAATATTGTACAAGAACAAAGTATAAGATTATTATCTTAATTTACTTTGTTAAAGCGTAATTTATAGCAACCCCTTCTCTTAAGCCATCATCTAAAACTATTGATTCATCTTTTTGTAAAACTTCAAAAACCATTTTATAGATATATGTCCCAACTTCCATAAATTCTACTCGTCCTTGTCCTACAAGTTTAGTTAATTCATCTTTAGAATGGCTTTTGAAAATTTTTAAAGAGTCTTCTAAATCTTTTAAATTTACTTTTGTTCCATTTACAATATTTCTATCGTAACTAAAATAATCTTGTCCTAATTTTATCGCTGCTATGGTTGTTGGTGTTCCTGCTGTTGCTACAAAACTATAATCTTTTAAATCAATTTTTAAAGAAGTCAAAAACTCTTTTATTTGAATTTTTCTATCATTTAAATCTTTTTCTAAATCCTCTTTTTTTATTGATTTTTGGGTCATTGTAACAATTCCAAAATCAAAACTTTTTGCTTCATAATTTTGGGCTGTATTTACAACAATTTCAGTAGAACCACCACCAATATCAAGCAAAACAAAATTTTCTGAATTAATTTTTTCTCTTTTTAATGCATATTTAACAGCAAGTAAAGTAAGCCTTGCTTCTTCATTTGCATCGATTATACTAAACTTTGCACCAGTTTTTTCTTCAAAAAAAGACAAAACTTCTTTATTGTTTAATGCTTTTCTCATAGCAGCAGTTGTTACACAAACTGCATCTTTAGGATCAAAATTTAAATCTTGTGAAGCTTTATTTATAGCATTTATCACTCTTATCATTGCATCTTTTGAAATATTAAGAGTTTCAACCAAACCATCTGCCATTCCAACAACTTCATTAAATTCTGAAATAATTTTATGATTTTTATAGTCATATTTTAGAACTCTAAAAGAGTTAGAGCCTAAATCAATAGTTACAATTTCGTTAAATTTCATATAAGTCTTATAAATGTGGGATTTTTACTTTTGAGTTTAATAAATAAGCGATGATTATCATCATAAAAAGTACAAAAGTTTCAGAAATAGTATCTGTTAAATATACTAAATAAACAAGCCAAAGAAGTATTGCTCCAAGAGGTGTTGGAACTCCTGTAAAAAATTTTTCAACTTTCCCTTCATCAGCATTAATATTAAATTGAATTAATCTTCTAAGTCCAGAAATAACGTAATAAATAAAAGCAAAGATTACTAAAGGCATAAATAAAAACTCTTCTTTTGTATCAACAACTGCAAAATAAATAAACATCGCAGGAACTATTACAAAAGATAAAAAATCTGCATAAGAATCAAGCTGAATACCAAATTGTGTAGAAAGATTATACTTTCTTGCTATTTTTCCATCAAATATATCAAAACCACCCGCTAACCAAGCAAAAAGGGCTGCTGCTAAAAATTGATGATGAGTTAGGAAGTAAATAGCAAAAATACCTGATGCTATATTAAAAAATGTTACAATATTTGCTAAATTAAAGTGGCTATATTTGTTAAACAAAAAACTCATAGTTTTCCTTTTTTAAATTCTAATTAAAATAGTGGTAATTATACTACAAATATCCTCAAAGTATAGTTTAATAATAGGGATTAAAATTTAGATAAAAATATTAGAAATTTATTTTAAGAAGAAAAAAGCTCAAGATTAATCTTGAGCTTAAAATTTTTTATAATGCGTCGTCGTTCGTTTCACCAGTTCTAATTCTTACAACTTTAGAAATATCATGAACAAAGATTTTTCCATCACCAATTTTTCCTGTTTTTGCAGATTCAGAGATAACTTTGATAACTTTATCAACCATATCATCTTTTACTGTAACTTCAATCTTAATTTTTGGTAAGAAATCAACAACATACTCAGCACCTCTATAAAGTTCACTATGTCCTTGTTGTCTTCCATAACCTTTTACATCACTAATTGTCATACCTGACACATCAATACTTACTAACGCCTCTTTAACATCTTCTAGTTTAAAAGGTTTTATTATTACTTCTATTTTTTTCATATCTTAAGCCTTTATATATTATAGGTTAAATCCACGTTCACCGTGCACTGACTCATCAAGACCTTGTCTTTCTTCTTCTTCAGTAACTCTCGCACCTTTTGTCAACATTGAAGCTATATAATAAACAACAATTGTTCCAATTAATGTATAGATACCTACAACTACTATTGATTCGAATTGAACAAAAATTTGAGCTAATCTATCATCTGCATCTTTTAATGGTCCATCCCATAAAAGATCTTTGTCATTTAATGCGAAGATTCCTGTTGCAATTGCTCCCCACATACCAGCAAGGAAGTGAATACCAAATGCATCTAAACTATCATCATATCCAAGTTTTTTCTTCAACATCGCAACACCAAAGAATGCTACTATTGCACCTACTATACCAACTATTAAAGAACCACCAACATCAACAAATCCTGCTGCTGGAGTAATTGCTACAAGACCTGCTATTGCACCTGAAGCTGCCCCTAAAAGTGTAGCTTTTTTGAATATAATTGTTTCAATAACTAACCAAGTAATAGCTGCAATTGATGTTGCTATAGTTGTTGTAAGATAAGCAAGACCAGCTATTTCATTTGCACCAAATGCTGAACCACCATTAAATCCATACCAACCAAACCATAATAATCCAGCACCAACTGCTGTTAAAATGATACTTGCAGGTTTCATAGCAACTCTTGGATAATCTGATCTTTTACCAATTAAAATTGCAAGAACAAGACCAGCTAAACCACCATTCATATGAACAACTGTTCCTCCAGCGAAATCTAATGCACCCTCATTGAATAGGTATCCTCCACCCCAAACCATGTGTACAATTGGAGCATAAACAACAATTGTCCAGATAAATGTGAAAACCATCCATGTAGAGAATTTCATTCTTTCAATAACAGAACCAGCAGCAATTGCTATTGTGATAGCTGCAAAAGTACCTTGAAATACAACAAAAACAAATTTAGGATAAGTTTGTCCAGAATCAGCTGAAAGATCAGACCAACTAATACCACTCAGCATAATATGAGAAAAACCACCAATGAAATCATTTAGTGAACCATCCATAGTTCCAAATGCAATTGAAAAACCTGCAACAACCCAAGCAATAAAAGCAATAGTAAATGCACCGAATACCATTAAATATGTATTTAAAACATTTTTAGCTCTTGTCATACCTGAATAAAACAGTGCTAAACCAATTGGTGTCATTAGTAATACTAAAGCAGTTGACATCATCATCCAAGCAGTATCTCCTGTATTTAATACAGCTGGTTCTGCTACCTCTTCAGCGAAAGCTAAAGAACTCATTAGTGAAGTTAATAAAACCCACTTTTTCATCTTGTCTCCTTTTCATCATTAAGATAAAAAAATTGTATCAGTTTTTATTCAACAATCAAGAGTTTAAACTATATAAAAAATATACAGAAAAGCTATTTTTTTTAATATTTAAAAATTTTTAATCAAATTTTCAAAAACTTTAGTTAAACCCTCAACTTCTTTTACTGTTGTTTTTTCATTTATACTATGTATTGTATCATTAATTACACCAAACTCTATTGCCTCAATTCCAAATGCACCAAAATATCTAGCATCACTTGTACCACCAGCAGTTGAGTGTTTTGTTTTTATTCCTAAAGTTTCAAAAATAGAATTTTCCATAGCAATTACAACTTTAGATTTTTTATTTGTAACAAAAGGAAAAGAACCTTGAGTTGTTCTAAATTCATAATTTAAACCATTTAGATTTTCATTAATAAAATTTTCTACATCTTCTTTTTTTGTATTTGTAGAATTTCTTACATTAAACATAATTTTTAATTCATTAGGAGTTACATTTGTAACTTCCATACCAGCTCTAATATCTGTTATTACAAGTTTTGAAGGTGCAAAATATTCATCACCATTATCAAGATTTATTCCTGCAATTTTGGGTAAAATATGTGCAAAATTATGTACAGGATTTATACACTTTTCTGGATATGCAGCATGTCCTTGTTTTCCTTTTATTGTAATATACCCATTTATGCTTCCCCTTCTACCAACTTTTATAGCATCTCCAAAAACTTCTTCACAAGTTGGTTCTGCTACAACTGCATAATTTGGAATCATATTTATTTGTCTCAAATGTTCAAGCATTTTAATAGTTCCATAAGTTCCTTCACCTTCTTCATCTGAAGTCATTAAAATACTTAATGTACCATCAAAGTGTTTTGCATTTTTACAAGCGTATAAAAAAGCAGCATCTCCACTTTTCATATCTTGAGCACCTCGTGCAGTTATTACTCCATCTATAACTTCAGCAGCAAAAGGATCAACTTCCCAACCATTTCCAACAGGTACTACATCAATATGCCCTGCAAAACAAAGATGTTGGTTTGTATCATTGAATTTTTTATAATAAAATCTATTTTTTACACCTTCCATATCAACTTTTATACAATTCCAGTCATTTCCTAAATATTCTTGTATAAAATCAAAAGCTCCATCATCATTTGGAGTAATTGATTTAAATCTTAATAATTTTTGAAATAGTTCTATAATGCTCATTTTCTATCCTTTTTATTAAAACAAATTTTATCTAACTAATCTTTATTTTGTTATAATATTTCTATTCACTAAGAGAGGGGTCATTAATGAAAGCTTTAAAAATTCTATTTTATACAGTAATTTCGCTACTTACAATCTATATAATTTCTGGGTTTACATTAATTCCTTATCTATTAAAAAAAGAATTAGTTAAAAATTTAGATGAAAATTTAATTTTAAAATCTTCTATTGAAGATGTAAAATTCAATCCTATAACTTTAGATACAAAAGTTTATGAATTTAAGTTAATTGATGAAAATAACAATACTATTGTTTCTTTTAAAGAGTTAAATATAGGTTTGAGTATTTTTAAATCTATAGAACAAAAACACTTTCGTATAGAAAATATAACTTTAGATGAAATCTTTTTAAATATTATTCAAGAAAAAGATGGAAGCATTAACTTAGCAAATATAGTAAAGCAATCACAAAATACAGAAGAACAAAGTGAAGTTAAAGATGAAATAAATGAAGAAACTTCAAATAATATAAAATTTTTAGTTTCAAAAATAGATTTAAAAAATGCTGATATAAATTTTACAAGTTATATAGACAAAGAACCATTTTCTCTTTATTTAAAAGATATTAATTACGTAATATATGATTTAGGAACTTTTAAAAATTCATTATCTTCAAACAATTTAACTTTTAAAATAAATGAACATACAGATGTTCAAATTAGTAGTGCATTTAAAATAAATCCTTTTAAAGCTTATGGAAAAATATCAATAAATGATTTAAGAATAAAAGAAATCATTGATTTTGATAAAAACTTTTTCAATTTTGAGCTTAATGATGACGCAAACATCAATTTAGGATTGAACTACAATATTGATACTACAAATGAATTTGCCTTATATTTAGCTACTGATTTATTAGAAATCAACAACATAAATTTAAAACAAAACAAAAAAATAATAGCTAGTCTAAAAAAACTTGATATAAAAAGATTTGATCTTGATTTAATCAGTCAAAATATCAATTTTAATGGTGTATTTATTGATGATTTAAAAGCAAATATGATTTTAGACAAAAATGGAGTTAATTTTGCTTCTTTAGTGACAACATCAAACTCAAATGAAAAAAAAGAAGAAAATATTACTGATTCAAAACCTTGGATTTTAAACTTTTCAGATATAAAAGTTAATGCAAATTATAATTTTGATAATAGAATAAATAATAGTTTAATTGATGTTAAATCAATTTCTTTAGATGCACAAAACCTAAAAATAGTTAATTCTTTAGTTGAATTAGAAAAAGCAAATGTTACAAATAAAACTTTTCAATTTTTAGATAAATCAAATAATTTAGAAATAAAATCAAACAATATAAATATTGATTTAAATAATCTAAAAGTTGATGATAATGTTGCTTTCTCAAATGCAGTTATTAAATCAAAAGATTTAAACTTTGACGAAAAAAATTTAAAAATAAATGTTGATACACAAAATATAAATTTAGCTTTAAATAGCTTTTTATTTGCAAAAGATAATACTATTAGTTTAGAATCTGCAAAAGTTTCAAAACCGACAATTATTTTTGAAGACTTTACAAATAATTTAAAAATAAATGCAAAGAATTTAGATTTAACTGTAAATAAATTTAAAAACAGAGCTGAAATATTTGATATAAGTTCTATCAATCTTATTGAACCAAATCTAGTTTTTGAAAATAAATCTAACAATTTAAAGATTAATACGAAAAATATAAATCTAAAAATAAAAAATATTTCAAATAAAAACAATATTTTTAAAGTTGAAAAAACAGATTTAAATAATCCACATATTTCAATCATTCTACCAAAAACAGAAATTAAAGATTTAAAAAATGAAGAAAAAACTGAAACTATAAAAGTATCACAAAATGATAAAAATAAAGATAATAAAACAAAATTAAATATTGGTCCAGTTAATATAAAAAATGCAATTCTTGATTTTGAAGATAAAAACTTACCAATCCCTTTTAAAACAACAGTTACAAAATTAAATGGAAAAATTTCAGAAATAAGAAATACAAAATTAGGAAAAACAAATCTCGAAGTAAATGGAGTTGTTGATAATTATGGTGTTGCAAAAATTACAGGTATTGTAAATCCAAAAAATATAAAAATCTTGACTGATATAAATATGAAATTTCAAAATATCGCAATGCAAAATTTCACACCTTATACAGCAAAATTTGTTGGACGTGAGTTAAAAAGTGGAAAACTAGATTTAGATTTAAACTACAATATTGAAAAATCAAATTTAAATGCGCAAAATAATATTGTAATTACAAAAATAGAGTTAGGAAAAGATGTACAAAGTCCAGAAGCAATCTCTTTACCTTTAGGAATTGCTATATCTTTACTTGAAGATACAAATGGGATTATAGATATAAATCTTCCAGTTTCAGGAAATGTTGATGATCCGCAATTTTCTATTGGTGCAATTTTATGGAAAGCTTTTGTAAATTTAATAACAAAAGCTGTAACAGCTCCATTTTCTCTTCTTGGAGCAATGTTCAATTTTAGTGAAGATGAAATAAAAAGTGTAAAATTTGAAATAAAAGAGAGTGAAATTACACCTATTCAAGAAGAGACTTTAGACAAAATTGCTCTAATTTTAAGTAAAAGGGAAGATATAGCTATAAAATTAGTCTCTTCATACAATAAAGAAAAAGAGTCTTCAAAAATTGGAAAAGAGAGAGTTTTAAATATAAAAGAGTATTTAATAAAAGAAAAATCAATTAACACAAAACAAGTAATTTTAGATGAAAAAGCAGAAGAAACTTCGACATCTTCGATTAATTTAAAAATTGAACAATTAAACTAAATATAATAAAAAGCAAATATTAAGTCTATATAGCTTATATTTATGCTTTGATATTATTATCAATAATTAAGTTTAATAAAAAGGAATATTTTTGGATCCCGATATACAATCCATTCTTATGCTAATTTTAGCGATGTTTTTGGTGTTTTTAAATGGTTTTTTCGTACTTTCTGAGTTTGCTATTGTTAAAGTTAGAAAAAGTAGATTGGAAGAATTAGTTAAACAAGGTAATTCAGGTGCTTCTTTAGCTCTTAAAATGTCTAACTCACTTGACACATATTTGAGTGCTACACAACTAGGAATTACATTTTCTTCTCTTGCTTTAGGTTGGATAGGAGAACCTGCTCTTGCTACACTTATAGAACCTCCTTTCACATATTTGTTTGGTGATAACTCTGTTTTACTTCATACAACAAGTTTTATAATTGCTTTTACTTTAATTACATTTTTACACGTAGTTTTAGGAGAAATCGTTCCAAAATCTGTTGCTATTGCAAAAGCTGAAACTATGGCACTTTATATTGCAAAACCTTTACATATATTTTGGATAGTTTTTTATCCATTTATTAGATTCTTTGATATTGTTGCTGCATTTGTTGTTAGAAGATTAGGTATTCAACCTGCAACTGCACATGAATTAGCACATTCAGAAGAAGAGATTAGAATAATCGTTAATGAAAGTTTTAAAGGTGGATATATTGATTCTGTTGAAAGTGAAATTATAAAAAATGCTATAGATTTTTCTGAAACAGTTGCAAAAGAAATTATGACACCAAGAAAAGATATGGTTTGTATAAATTCTGAAAAATCTTTTGAGGAGAATTTGGAAAAAATTATTTCTACTAGATTCACAAGATATCCATATTGTCATGGTGGAAAAGACAATATCACAGGAATGATTCATACTAGAGATTTATTAAATGATGCTTTAGATGGGAAAGAAATTGATATATCAAAATTTGTAAGACCAATTATCATGGTTCCAGAAAATACTTCTATTTCTAAGATTTTAACAAGAATGAATAAAAGTAGAATTCATATTGCTTTAGTTATTGATGAATATGGTGGAACTTCTGGATTATTAACAATGGATGATATTTTAGAGGAAATCATTGGTGAAACAACTGATGAACATGATCCTAAACAAGAAACTATTAAAAAAATAGATGAAAATATTTATGAATTTGATGGAATGGTTAATATAGAAAAAGTTGAAGAGATATTAGATGTAACATTTGATGAAACAGAATTATCTGTAACTATTGGAGGAAGAATATTCCATTTAATGGGAAGAATGCCTGTAGTTGGAGATGTTGTTGAAGACGAAGAGTGTACTTATAAAATCTTAGAACTACAAAACAATCGTATCAAAAAAATATTATGTACAAAAAAGATTGAAAAAGAAGACAATGAGGCAAACGAGGAGACTAGAGTTTAATTACTTTAGCTCCAAAACCTCCACTACTTGGATGAGCATCTTCAAAAGCTTTTACTCTTGGATGCTTTTTCAAAAACTCTTTTACTGCAAATGCTAATTTCCCTGTTCCTATTCCATGATAAACTAAAACTTCTTCAAAACCAGCTAATAGTGCATCACTTAAAAACTTATCAAGATTTTCAATAGCTTCATCTGCTCTTTGACCATGCAAATCCAGTTTAATACTTCCTGATTCAGGTTTAGAAATAGTAACAGTTGCTTTTTTTGTTGGAATCTTTGGAGGTGGATTTCCACTTCTACTTAAATCATTTAAATTAACTTGAACTTTCATTCCCATATCATTTTCAATAAAAGCTTTAGTTCCTTTGATTGAAAGTATAGCACCTTTTGTATTTCTATATTTTACTCTATCCCCTACTTTAAACTCTACTTCTTCTTGAACTTTTTCAACTTTTATCTCTTTTGCCATTTTATGCGAAATATTTAGATGTTGATGCGACTCACTAACAAGTTTTGCTTTAATAGCTTTTTTTGCTTCATCTCTAGCATCACTATACTCTTTATGAAGTTTTGATTTTTCACTATAAATATGTTCATCAAGTTTTTCTTTTTGATCTTTTAAATTATTCGTAATTCTTTGCATATTTGCAATTTCTTCATCAAGCTTTGCTATTTTTTGTCTATATTCTCTTTCTAAAGAACTACTTCTTTCAATTAGTTCATTTAATTTATCTTTATCTTCACCATAAACTTCTTTTGCTCTTTTTACTACATTTAAAGGTATTCCATATCTTAAAGCAGTTTCAAAAGCATAAGACCTACCTATTGTTCCTTGTAAAAATTCATAAGTTGGTTTTTGGTTTTCTTCATCATAAAGAGCAGCAATCAATTCTACACTATCATTTGAAGCCATGAGTGCAGCTAATCTTTTATGGTGAGTTGTGATAATCACTTTTATATCTCTTTGAATTAAATCTTCTATCATAACTTTAAATAAACTAGCAGCTTCGTCTGAATCAGTTCCTAGTTCTATTTCATCAACTCCAACAATTGCATTTTTTGAACCAAAAAGTTTTGAAAATTCAACCATACGACCAGCAAATGTCGAAATATCATTTTTTACACTTTGTGGATCATCTAAAACTGCATTTATAAATTTAAAATTACTAACAACTGTATTTTGATGAGCTTTATAAGGTAAAAGATATTTTGAAAGAAAAACTGCACTTAAAATTGATTTTAACATCATAGTTTTTCCTCCAGCATTTACTCCTGTTATCATAACTACATTTTTTGTAA
The DNA here is from genome assembly GCF_003063295.1 of Arcobacter lacus. Taxonomy (NCBI): domain Bacteria; kingdom Pseudomonadati; phylum Campylobacterota; class Epsilonproteobacteria; order Campylobacterales; family Arcobacteraceae; genus Arcobacter; species Arcobacter lacus. Next base: position 269,846 of record NZ_MUXF01000010.1, on the reverse strand, counting down.
AATCAATAGATATAGGTTTTGGATTATGAAGTGCTGGATGACAAAAATCTACAAGTCTATTTTCTTCATTTTTTGAAGGTAAGACAAAAATTTTATCACCTATTTTTGCAAAAAATAGTCTTGCTTGATAGTGATCAAATCTATCAAACTCTTTATTTATAAATTTCAAAAACAATAAATTTTTTTCAAAAATTGAAGAAATTTCTCTACAAAGTTTAAATAAAATCTCTTCTTGTTTATTTTTTAAATCGCTCTCTTTTTGTTTTAATTCACTAATACTATGAGGTACAACATAAAAAAATCCAGAGTTTGATCTATCAATTACACTTCCACTAAGTACATGGTTAAATCCACCTCGAACAAGTAAAGCTTCTTCACCATTTACTAAATGGACTTGCATATCAACCAAATATGGTCTAATTTTTGATGAATTTACGATTTTATAAAGGCTTTGTTTTATATTTTCTTTATTTTTTGAAATAGCATATTTTATATTGTCAAAATCTTCATCAACACCATCTTTTAAATTTGCTTTTTCATCAAAATAATCAGCAATTTTTATAATATCAGAAGGAATAACTATTTTTTCAATCCATTCAAGTAATTTTCCTTCAAAATTAAATCTTTTTAGATATCTAAAATACTCTACAATTTTTATAAATTCAAATATTTCATAAATTTTTAAAGTACCTTGTTTTTGAATATGCATTAAAGCTGAATCAAGATTTTCAACTTTTGGTGGCGCTTTAAAATCAAATTTTGATAGTTCATTGATAAGTTTATGGTGAATATTTATATCACCTTCTAAAATAATAGATTTATCTCTAGCAAAAAGCTTAGAAAAATTATCTATATAATCATTTAAGTCTAGTTTTTTTATTAAATTTTCCATGAGGGATTATATCTTAAAGGGCTTGATATTTTTATGAAAAAGAGTTTTATGAACTCTTTTTGAAAGTTAGTAAGTAAGAAGATAAAATATCTATTACATCCAGATAGTCTTGAATATTACCACTTGCTTTTGCAGATAAAATAGCACCTTCAAGTGTTGAAGCTATATATAAAGCAAGTTTTGTTGTGTCACACTCTTTCATCTCTTTTTTTTCAATAGCTTTATCTAAAATATCTTTTATATTTTGTCTAAATGCTTGATATATATGTTCCATCAAAACTTTAAAATCTTCATCAATATTTGACATCTCTTGAATAACGTTTGCTATTGGGCAACCTTTCTTAAAATCCCTTTTTGTAGTATCTTTTATGCTTTCAATAAAAGCTTCTAAATGATTTTCTTTCAAGTTTAAAATCGAAGCATATCTTTCTAAAAATTTTTCATAAATTTTCTCTTTTATTGAAATCATTGCCATATCTTTTTTATTCTCAAAAAAATGGTACATAGAACCTTTATGTACTTTTGCATTTTTTAAAATATTGGTCAAAGAAGCACCTTGATAACCTTTTGTATAGATTTCATCAAATGTGCAGTTTATTAAATCATTTCTTGTATTTTTTTCCATTTTAAATTGTATCATTTTTAAGCTTGACAGATAAGTCAAATTATATTAATATTTCACTTGACTATTTAGTCAAGTATTTAGGAGATAAATATGCAAAAAAATATAATCATAGATGAAACAGAAATTTTTTATACAATTGAAGGTATTGGAGAAGTTGTAATTTTACTTCATGGTTGGCCTCAAACTTCATACATGTGGAGAAAAATCATTCCAAATTTATCAAAAAATTTTAAAGTTATAACGCTAGATTTACCAGGACTTGGAAATAGCAGTGCTACAAAAACTTATGATACAAAAAATATAGCAACAATTTTAAACAAGTTTATAAAAAATTTGCAAATAGAAAAATTTCATCTAGTTGGGCATGATATTGGAAGTTGGGTTGCTGCAAGTTATTGTATATATTTTAAAGAAACTTTAAAAAGTTTAACCATTCTTGATGCAGGAATTCCTGGACTTATACCTGATGAACTTTTTTGTTTAGCAAATAAAAATAAAATCTGGCAATTTTTCTTTCATTCGATAGATGAAATACCAGAGTTTTTAGTTAAAAATAAAGAAAAAGAGTATATTTCTTGGTATTTTAATAAAAAATCATATATAAAAGATGCTATCAATGAAGAAGATATACAAAACTATTATTTAGCATATAAAAATAAGATGAAAAACGGTTTTGAATATTATCGATATTTTGAGCAAAGTGCAGAACAAAATAGAGTTTTAACTTCAAAATTAGATATAAAAATTTTAGCTATTGGTGGAGAATTTGCACTAAAAGAACAAGTTGGAATAGCTATGGAAAAAATATCAAATAGTGTTACAACTAAAGTTATAAAAAACTGTGGACACTATATAGCTGAAGAACAGCCTGAAGAGTTAACTCAGATTTTGATAAATTGGTTTAATCAATAAAAATTTTTAAATCAATTTGCTCTTCTTTGAAGTATTTTTTTATGTAAAAATTAAAATCCTCACTTTTTAAATATTGATTTAATATATCCATTTCTATATATTTTTTAACAACTAAATTATTTAATAAATCAACAATTTCACTAAGCTTTTTTGAGCTATTTGATAAAATTATCGTTTCAAAAATTGATAAATAGTCTTCTAATTTATTTTCTTTATCTATCTGAAAATTTATTATTGAAAAATCAATTAATTTACTAGAAAAACAATCCTCTAACTTTAATTCTTCTTTCATATTCATTCCATTCTTTTGTTAACGATATATAAATCGTTGTTAAACTATATCAAAAATTATATTATCTCCAACTTAGATATATATATCGTTAGGAATAATTTTGTTAAATAAATTTGAAAATGAATTAGAAGAATATAGTGAAACAATTTTAGATATAGTTTCAGCAAATGTAAAAAAATATAGAGAAAAAAAAGGTTTAAGCCAAATTCAATTAGCTTTAGAAATAGGAATGAGTGGTGGAGCATATCTTGGACGAGCTGAAATCAGAAAAAATAATCATCACTTTAATATCAAACATCTTGCAAAAATTGCTAAAGTTTTAGATGTTGATATTAAGGAATTTTTTGAATCAAAATAGATTGATATTTATAGTATAGAAATGTATATTTCTACTTCATCTTCATTTTCGTATTTTTCAAAATCAAAGTTATATGCTCTTTCATATTCACAATTTTCACTAGCAAAATAATCCCAAACATCATACCAAGTATCTATTACAACATCTGGAAATTCACCTTTTTTTGAAAAAACCAAATACTTATCTTTTTCTATTGTTATAGCATTTTTAGGTTTTGTAACTTCAACTCCAATTGTGTAATCATAATCAGAATTTACATCTTTTTCATATTTATTGTAAACTCCATACATTGCAAAGTTGTTTGATTTATTAAAAGTTTTACTTTCAATACTTTCATCTATATATCTTTGCCAAAGTTGTGGGATTTGAGCTGTTTCTTCGTTTAATTCTGTTACATTATTTGTTCTTACTGTTATTCCTGCAACATAAAATTTTTCTAAATATTTTACTTTCATCTTTTCTCTTTATTATTTTATTTTTAGGACTGTATCTTATAATAAAATCTTTTTGTATCTGATTTACTTAGTTATAAAAAAATTTTTATCATCTGTTTTTAAAACATTCCAAACTTCTAAATTAAGATTTTTAATAAATGTTTTATCGTGACTTACAACAATCAAAGCTTTTTCATAAACTACTAAGGCTTTTTCAAGAGCTTCAATAGAATCTATATCCATATGATTTGTAGGTTCATCAAGTATTATCAAACTAATATTTTCCAACAAAGCCTTAGCTATAAAAAGTTTTCTAATTTCTCCTGGACTTGCAAATCTATTTTCCAAAAGATTTTTTGGATTTGAAGACAATCTTCTTACCAAAGTATAAAGTAAACCTTTTTTATCATTGTCAAAAGAAGCTATCTGTTCATATAATTTTTTGATTTGATTTTCTTCTATTTCTTGTGAAAGATATAAGTAGTTATTGTTTAAATCTATTTTTGAAATGATATATTTTAAAAAACTACTTTTTCCGACACCATTATCTCCTACAATTGCTATTTTATCGGTCGAATTTATAGTTAGATTTGGATAATACAAAATCTTTTCTTGGGATAATTTCAAACTTCCCTCTTCTAAATAAAAAGAGAATAAATCTTTTTTCAAGATATTGTTTTCTATTTTTATACCTTTTTCAAACTCTTTATCTATCTTATTTCTTTTTGAGATTTGTTCTTCATATTTTTTAGAAAAAGTTGAAACTAATTTTGAGTCATTTTTATCTTTTCCAGTAAGTTTTGCTAGATTTATTTTCTCTTTTGCATCTTTGTCGTTTTTATCTATACTTTTTTTTGATAATCTACTTTTAGAAAGTGATACTTTCTCTTTTTGAGTTTGAATACTTTTTTGAAGTTTTTTTAGCTCTTTATTTATATTTTCATTCTCTTTTTGTAAAAAATCTCTATATTGATTTAACTCTTTTATTGCTGTATCATAACCACTTTTATAAGAGTAAACATTTTGATTTTTTATAATTACTGTATTTGTACATAAAGTATTTAAAAGCTCTCTATCATGGCTAACCAAAATACCAATACCTCTAAAACTTTTCAACGCTTCTAATACAATATTTTTTGATTTATAATCCAAATGATTTGTAGGTTCATCAAGTAGCAAAACATCTATTTCTTGATATAAAGCGATTGCTATTTGTACTCTTTTTTTCTCTCCAAAACTCAAAGTTTCCCATCTATAAAACCACTCATCTTGGATATGTAATAACTCTTTTAATCTAAAAGTTTTACTATTGAAAGTATAGATAAACTCTTCAAAACTATCAGGAGTTTTATCGAGATTTTGTTCGCAATAATAGACCAAATCATTTCCAACTATATTTCCATTTTCTAGTTTGATTTTTTTTGCAATAAGTTTTAAAAGTGTTGTTTTTCCTGAACCGTTATTTCCAACTATACAATTCCAAGAAAAAGGTTCAAAACTAAGATTTAAATTTGTAAAAATATCTGTATCTTGATATTTAAATGTAAGATTGTTTATTTGTAAATGTTGCATAAAATTCCTTGATTTTTGCCGTTTAAATATCAAGGATAATTGTAATTTTTAGATTTTATCCTTGAATTAAAATAGAGTATTCATCATCTTTCCCTTTTAAATTTTATTTATTATATAGTCTTTTTCAACTATTTTTGCTTGTAAATCCTAAAATATAACCATTTATATCTTTTATATAAAACTCTTTTTGTCCGTACCAAGTAATTTCGATTTCTTTATAAATAGTTACTTTATCTTTTATTTTTAAATATAATTCATCTACATTTTCAACTTCGATATACATAGTCAAAGAAGCGCCAAGGTTTTGAAAAAATTCTCCTACATCTTCTTTCAAACTTTCTATGCTTTGAAGCATTAAAGAAACATTATCTTTATGTATCATCGCCCAAACATAGTTTAACTCTTCTTTGATTTGTGTATCAAAAATAGTTTTTGATTCATCAACTAGCATTTGTACTTCAAAATCAAAGTTTTGTTGATAATACTTTATAGTTTCTTTTATATCTTTAACGGCTAGATTTAATGTTATTGCTTTCAATTTGTTTCTCCTAATCTTTCTCTTTTTTTTATTTCATCTAATGCAATTAAAATATTTTCTTTTATCTCTTTTTCTAAATTATAGGAACTTAATTTATATTTATTGTCTTTTAAATAATTATCTATTTTGTTTAGTAATTCTTCTAAAAACTTTTTTTCACATAATAATTCATTCTTTCCAAAAGTATATCTATCTTTTATAATACCTCCCAAATAATACATAGTTGTACCATTTGTCTTTAAAAATGCATTAAATAAATCATCAATATTTATATAAGATAATATAGGTTTATCTTTGTAATCAATCTTCTGAATATCATTATATCCTTCTAGTAATCTAAAAAGTTCTTTGTCATTATTCTTTTCAATAATTTCAATAATTAAATTTGCATCTTCCACTATACATT